>DSCZ01000528.1 GCA_011048855.1 Desulfobacteraceae bacterium
GAAGAATTGAATGGAAATGTGAACGGAGAAAATGGAAAGAAAACAGAAACGAACCAGGCCGAAGTCATGCTCCGGTCGCTGGAAAAACCCCTCGAACGTATGACGGTCAAAGACCTTAGGGAGATCGGTAAGGAGATCCCCGGGGTTCAGGGCGTCCACGCGATGAAAAAGGAAGAGGTTATCTCCCTTCTATATGAATATATGGAGGCTGTGGGCATCCCGTTTGAGCGGCCTGAAAAATCTCCGAAGGTAAAGCCTCCTAAAGTCAGCTTGAGTAAACAGGAGTTGAAGAAAAAAGCCGCGGCTCTCAGGGCTGAAAAAGCTTCCCTGCGTGCCGAGGGGAAATCAAAAGAAAGACTCCGTGTGTTGCAGCGTCGCATCAACAGGCTTAAGAAAATGACGCGGCGTGTGGCTGCAACTGCTTGATTTTACGAATTCATGGATTTACAGGCTACGGTTTCGCCGGGCCTGTTTTTTTTCATAGATCTGCCTGCCGGCACTGTAGCTGTCTATTGAAGGTTCGTTCCCTGCAGGGATCGGGAGGAGCCCGGAAAGGCATCCGGCCACGGTTGCGGGGCCGGGAGAGGCGAAGAGTGGCCGATGAACACCAGAGGCATCGAAGATCCGGCAATTCGGGTCGCAGCGGTGATTCCGGCTGCAGGCGCCGGGTTACGAATGGGAGGAGGCGTTCCGAAGCAGTTTCTGGAGATAGACGGAAGGCCTTTGCTTGCTCTGACTCTGGAGGCTTTCGAGAACTGCTCTGCAGTGGACCGGGTTGTCCTCGTCGTTCCTTCGGTGGAGGTCGATTACTGCCGGCGCGCAATCGTTGAGCGTTATTGTTTCAAGAAGGTTGCGGCAGTCGTGGCGGGAGGGAAGACCAGGCGTGATTCCGTGCGGCTCGGGCTGTCCGCCGTCGGCGATGAATTCGATCTGGTGGTGGTGCATGACGGAGCAAGGCCTCTGGTCCGGCCTTTGTTGATAGAAAGGGTTATAGACGGAGCGCGGGCCACGGGCGCTGCAATCGCGGGCATACCTGCCAGGGATACCGTGAAAGAAGTGGACGGGGAACGGGTGGTTAAAACCTGCGACCGTGAAAAAGTGTGGCTTGCCCAAACTCCCCAGGCTTTCCGCCGAACCATTCTTCTGGATGCCCATTCCCGAACAGAATGCCGGGGGGAGGCTGAACCGACCGACGATGCGTCGTTGGTCGAGCGGGCCGGAGGCGAAGTTGTCGTTGTGCCTGGAGACGAAGACAACATAAAGGTTACGACTCCCCGGGATATCGCCCTGGTAAAGTTCTTGAAAAGCGAAGCGCACGGCTTGGGGAAAAATTGATATGAAGTCCGAGGTATTACGCTTAGGTACCAGGAGAAGCGCTCTCGCTATGGCCCAGAGCATTTGGGTGAAGGAAAGGATTGAGAGGCATGACCGGTGCGTCCATGTTGAGCTCGTGCCTATCTCCACCAAAGGCGACAGAATCCTGGACAGGCCGCTGAACGAAATAGGCGGCAAAGGCCTTTTTGTCAAGGAAATCGAGGAATCGCTTCTTCGCGGAGATATAGATCTCGCCGTTCACAGCATGAAAGACATGCCGGCCGATTTGCCGGAAGGCCTTACGCTCGGTGTGTTTCCGGAAAGAGAGTCTCCTCTGGATGTGATGGTGTCCGTACACGGCGGAGGACTCGATGAACTGCCTGAAGGCTCCCGAGTGGGAACCGGGAGCCTGCGAAGGTGCGCCCAGCTGCGAAGCGTGAGGCCCGATCTGGATATTCTTTCAATACGCGGAAATGTGGACACACGGCTTCGCAAACTCGACGAGGGCAGGTTCGATGCGGTTGTTCTGGCCGAGGCGGGTTTGAGACGCCTGGGCCTGGAGGCCCGTGTAAGTGGTGTTTTGCTTCCTTTCCAGGTTCTTCCCGCCGTGGGTCAGGGTGCGCTGGGGCTTGAAATGCGGGTAAAAGATTCCCGAACCCGTGATATGCTGGCTTTCCTCCACGACGAACCCACGATGATCGCTGTACGTGCCGAGCGCGCGTTTCTCAAAGAATTGAACGGCGGTTGCCAGGTGCCGATTGGCGGTCTTGCGGTGGTGGAAGGGTCGAGGGTTTCGTTTACCGGCATGGTGGGTGAAGTGGACGGATCCCTGATAATCCGCCGTACCGCTGACGGGCCGTGCGGCGAGGCCGATTTTGTCGGAAAATCTGCGGCCTGGAGTCTCCTGGATGCAGGTGCCGGGGAAATTCTTACGAAGGCTTATCGACAGTGTTTCGTTTGAACGGTCGGGGCTTCCCGGCGGAATGTGAAGCGCATATGGAGAAGAACATGGTCGACACTAAAGCACTGCAGCCATCCGGCAAGGTTTACCTGGTGGGAGCGGGGCCTGGAGATCCGGGCCTGATTACTGTCAAGGGCAAGGAATGCATCGCTCGCGCCGATGTGATTGTTTATGATTACCTGGCCAATGCGGCGATGCTCGATTGGGCTCATGAAGGGGCCGAGCTGATTTATGCAGGGAAACAGGGCGGCACTCACACCATGGTGCAGGCAGATATCAATGCCCTGATTGCGTCGAAGGCCCGTGAGGGCAAAATCGTTGTTCGCCTTAAGGGGGGCGACCCTTTTATTTTCGGTAGAGGTGGGGAAGAAGCCGAAGTTCTTGCAGCGAAAGGAGTAGTGTTCGAGGTGGTGCCGGGGATAACTTCCGCGATCGCCGTCCCGGCCTATGCCGGGATTCCACTGACTCACAGGGACTATACCTCCACGGTCGCTTTCGTCACAGGGCATGAAGATCCGGGTAAGTCACGATCTTCAATTGATTGGGACAAGCTTGCGACCGGGGTGGGAACATTGGTTTTTTTGATGGGGGTGGGTAACCTCGATAAGATTTCTTCACGCTTGACGGCCTGCGGGAGACCCCCTGAAACTCCGGCGGCTGTGATCCGGCAGGGGACGACATCCCGCCAGCGTACCATAGTCGGGACTCTGGGGAATATTTCGAAGCTGGCCGAAGAACAACGCATGAGTCCCCCGGCGGTGATCATTGTCGGCGACGTTGTAGGGCTCCGCGACAAACTCGACTGGTTCGAGAAGCGCCCTTTGTTCGGGCGCCGCATTATCGTCACCAGGGCCCGCGCTCAGGCGAGTGAATTTCTGTCGATGCTTGAAACCCTCGGAGCAGAATGCATAGAGTTCCCGACGATAAAGGTGGTGCCGCCGGACAACTGGGACGTCGTAGATGACGCGATCCACTCGATCGAAACCTTCGATTGGGTGGTTTTTACATCAGCGAATGGTGCCGATTTTTTCCTTTCGCGCCTTTCACATTGGGGCAAAGACATAAGGGATCTGAAAGGGATCCGAATTGCGGCTATAGGTCCCAAGACCGCCGCGGTGCTGGGAAGCCTCGGAGTAAATCCGGACCTGGTTCCGGACGAGTACCGCGCCGAGGCGACCGCCGCCGCCTTGAAGGAGAGGGGGATATCAGGCTCACGCATCCTACTTGCCAGGGCCGCCGAGGCCAGGGATGTTCTTCCGCTGGAATTGAAGGCTGCCGGCTCTCGTGTCATCGTGGCTCCAGTATATAAAACAATCCGCCCCGAGCAGGATACAGACCGTGTTCGCAGCCTCCTGTCCGCGGGCGGGATCGACGCTGTGACCTTCACAAGTTCTTCGACGGTGACTAATTTCATTGGCATGTTCGGAGACGACGAGGCGTTCCTGCTTGAATGGATGAAACGTACTGCTGTAGCCTGCATCGGCCCTGTGACCGCGGAAACCGCTCAAGGCAGGGGGCTGGACGTCGCCTTTACCGCGGAGCCCTATACCATAGAAGCGCTTTGTTCGGGTCTAGTATCTTATTTTGCGGATGCAGGCGCTGAATGAAGAATTATTCGTGAACGCAGTACTTTTCTCAAAACAGCCTGCCGAGATATTCATCCCTGTCTATGAATTCATATGAAGAGGGGGACGGGAGGGAGAGTGATTTTTGCGCGAAATCCAGAAGTTTGCGATAATCGAACGTTAGACCTGAGGTTTTGTAATAATTTTCAAGGATTCGTTTCGGCCGGAGGCTGTTGAACCTGCGCTCCTTGTCAAGGGTGGGGAGACCTTGGTTTTCCAGGTGTTCTTGTATCTCGGTGGCGTTTATGGTCACCAGGGGTTTGAAGAC
>DSCZ01000356.1 GCA_011048855.1 Desulfobacteraceae bacterium
AGGAGCATCTTGAAAACCTTATGGCGAAATATGGCCTCCAGGTGCTTCAACTCAAACAATGGGGCCACGCGGAACATACCGCTACCGTAGAAACATCCGTCCGTACACAGAATATGCAGGTGATGGTGCCATCCCAAGAAGTCACCGAACGAATGAATGGCCACAACCGCTCCAGAAACGGCGTCCTCCTCAGGAACAGGAACGATCTCTTGGAAAAATTCCTTCAAGGTCTCCCACGCGCAGTGGCTTAACTCGGAAAGGAGTTTTCGGTCGTAGAGGAAATACCGACGGAGGATCTTGGGTATGCTGAAAACGAAATGCCGGTGAGGCACAGCTTTGAGGACTTCCTTACACAGCCACTCACCGAATTCCATCACTCTTTTCTGATGACATGACGGACAGAAATGGCGGCGTTTGCATGAAAAGGCCAACAAATACTCATGACCACATTCGCCACACCTGACACGGGCAAAGCCATTGTGCAGGATGCCGTAATCGAGGAATCGGTAAATGACGCTGCGTACGTAGGGCCGAAAAAAGCCATATTGTGCGCTCAAAACGCTCTTCATAGACCTGCTCGAAGGCCTCAAAATGATCCTGCACACACTGGTAGTAGGCAGAGCTTGGGGGATCCCTGGGCCGATAAACCACCTGTGACATAACTGCCTACCTCTTGGAGTGAGTCGTGACAGTTGGGTCACCGGCAAGCATCGTGCCAGAGGCGTTAATCGGCAAGGGCAAGGCGTATCTTGAGTTTGCCCAAGGACAAGCCCCCGATGAGTGGTTTTCGCCGGGCAGTTGGCGGTTTTTGTGCGTAGGGCGAGTGCACAAGAATCAGTGCGGTCGGCCCGATGGAATGGGCAATCCGCCGAGCTTCGTTAGTTGGTCTGGTGTAATGTGACGAGTTCGCTTCCATCCGGTCAAGGAGATTAGCCACCGATGGCTGGGCTGAGCCATGAGTGTTTACCAGAATGAGCGGTGAGGGCGGTTCCGTTTCAGAAAATCAAAAACAGGCATCAGCCGCAGCCTCCCGGTTCAAGGTCAAACGGGGGCTCGGCGGTCAACGATTGTACCGGAATACTCGCAATTTCCGACTCTGCTGAAAGTGCACAATGCGATAAGCTGTACGTAACAAAGTCTGATATTTTCTGTAAACCGGATAGGTTATATAGCGCTATAAAGATAAAGGCGTGGAGAGAGTGTTCGAATTCGGTGAAAAAAGTGATGGGCTCTGCGTGGGTGAATCTGCAGGGGGGTGATCGGAGGTTTTTGGGGATTTGAAGTCCTGTATTGGCTTATAACGATTTGAAAAAAGGACTAAAAATGTTGAATGGTGCTGGTTTGGTGCTGGAATGGATTTGACCCGGTGTTTTGAACCTAAATCCAGCGTTGACCGGACACTGGATATCAGTGCTGCTTCCTCTGTTCAGTTTCCGCCTGAGAACATCCGAGCACCTGAAGGTAACGACACGCCGGCCGTCGAGCATGAGGTCGGTTCCGCTTATATAAGGATGATTCGATCTACTCATCCGGTATTTCCGTCTACTCCCCCCTGGAGTGCCGAAATGAAATTTTAACCTTGCCCGCACATGTCAAGACTACGTTTTGACACTCCCATACTGCCGAATTGCAATTTGCCCTTCATGATCTGTGGGAGCGGATTGTATCCGCGAAATCCGTTTGTCCGCTTCAAGACCCGAAAAGATTTTGCATCGCGCAAAGTCGCAAAGCCGCAAAGAACAGCAGGAACAACGGGAAGCGGATACTAATCGGTGAAGGACGATGAGGACATACGCCCGGGAAAACAAACACGTTGATTTTCCCGAACGAACATCCCCATCTACACCTGTGCCGGGCACCGGCGCCCTCTGAGCGAGTGTTCACCTACGAGAGGCATAATCTTGCGTGTAGCTCGTAGGTCGGGTTTCCATACCCGACATCTTTTGTAGAAGCGACGTCCCCGTCGCGAAATCCTCTTGCTCGGTTAAATATCCCGCAGGGGTCAGCGAAGCGGATTTAATCGCGCTTCTCTCGGCGTCGGCGTCGGTATCGAAAGGGCTCCACAATCAAAAATCCACCCCGGTATCGACTCCGACCCCGACAAAAAGAAAATCGCCCTTAAAAACCGCTCCTACATAGCCGATCCGCAATTCACCCCTTCATGATCTGTGGGAGCGGATTGTATCCGCGAAATCCGCAGTGCCGAGGATATAGGGAACCAGCTCGATGAAATCCTTCGCAGTGTTTTTGAGCTCAATTTATTCCCTGAGCTGGCTCTGGAACCGCTCCGGACTGTGTTCGGCTCACGCCGTATTGGCGCTTGCAGGTTTTAGGTTAAAAAAACTGAAATCAACACACGCTTTTTCGGATGTGCACCCCTAAGGCGGTATACTCTTATTAAAGAAAAACCTTATACCTGGTATTCAGGGCTTTTCCTAATCGCTTGGCCCGTGTAATGCCGATAGTCGCCTTGCCACGCTCCATAAGAGAAATATGGGCCTGTGGGATGCCTGATCGTTCTGCAAGCTGTTTCTGGGTCAGCCCCTCCCGCCGTCTCATTGCCCGAAGACACACAGCCGGGGCCTCTTCCGCCGGCGTTTTATCCAACCGCGCAACCGCCGCTCTAAGTGTCGAGTTCCCAACGTGTGAATAACAGCTTGTCATGGCAAAGTCCCGATGTCCCAACACGTAACAAGTTCCGCACCTGTTTCCATCGTCTGGGGTGTTATCGGGGGGACCTTAGGATCCATACATACGGATAGAACATTTTTTTGAGTGAACAAACACAACGTCTTTGGATTTAGGAAATGCTTGACTTTTTGTCTGTTCTTCAATAACTTACTGTAAACGAGGCATGGGTTGTTCGGAATGTGGAGTTGTTTTTTCGATTTGAACAGCCTTTATTTCTGCAGGGAAACCAACCAAAATCGATGGGTAAGGAGGTGCACGGCATGGAAAAGAAGGACTTGAAAAAGTTCGTTGCCGGGCTGAGCATTGCGGGTTTGCTCGCAGGTGCCGGGCTGGGTTTTACGGGGTGCTCCACCGCTTGAAGCGGGGGACAAAAAGGGGGTGCAGGTGGCACCCAGGCGGAGGAAACAACAAAGACGAAGCCTGCCAGCGGCGGCAGCTGATAGGTTGATAATTCGTGCAGTTGCACGATGAGAAGTCGACCGGGCTCGTAAATGGATTAGACAGTATCCAGAGTCCGGTTTTTTTAGTTCGATGGTTTCGAAACATGCCTGAAAAAATTTCAAAGAATTTAGAATTCGCCCTTAAAGTCTACCCGGTTTTGAGCGAGATGGTTCCGGATGAATTCCGGGAGGATTTCTTCCGAAAATTGAACAGTTCCGAGGATGTCGAGGAGTTGCTCCAGGAAGGTTTTCTCGGGATGCATCTGCCTGCCTACGTCCTGGAGCTTGCACGGATGGAGCGGCGGATATTTGAGAAGGCCCAGAACGGCGATGTTCCATCCACCGCCGAACGGCTCACCGTAAACCCAAGCCTGGAGCTTTTCAAAAATTGCTGGAGGAACCTGGTATCACTGGTTGATCCCCTCCAGGAAAACAGGGGACCGGAGGCGGGCGAGGAATTAGTCATCATATGGTACGATCCGCTCACCGACCGAGCACGGGTGAAGGCAGCGACCTCGGAAGACTTGATGGTGTTGAAAATGGCCCTGGAGGAATTGGACGCGGGTGAAGTGGCTCGGGAAGGGCAAACCTATGAGGCCGCCGTTCACCAAGCCGTTGTCAGGGCGCTGGATTCAGGGATGCTGATAGGCCCGCGGGCCGGCATATTTCGGGAATTTGAACAGAAGGCATGCTTCAGCGCCAACAAAAATTTTGATGAAGCAAGGGCCTTTACCCTCCAATGGCACATTACCCAGGCCTGCGATTTTCACTGCCGTCACTGCTACGACAGGGATTCCTACGCATCGATTCCACCGGATCGGGGCATCGCAGTCCTTGATGATATGGTTCAGTTTTGCTGTGCCAATCATGTCCATGGCCAGGTGACTTTCACCGGCGGAAACCCGCTTCTCCACCCCGACTTCGAAGTGTTGTACCTGGCCGCTGCCGACCGTGGCTTCACAACGGCAATTCTGGGCAATCCCTCCTCGCGTGAGGAAATGGAGAGGATATTGAATATTCAGCCACCGGCCTTCTTC
>DSCZ01000154.1 GCA_011048855.1 Desulfobacteraceae bacterium
CGTTTTTTTCGGTTCATCTCGGAAAGTGCGGCGGATGTCTTCCCCTTGCGTTGAAAAGTCGGAACATCCAGATCTTCTCCGTTTTTCCTCACAGTCCATTCTCCGGCCGCTTCATCCGGCGTGGCTTCCCGGATCTTGAACGACATGTCCTCCACCTGCGGCGCACTCGGCTGATGCTGGCGTTGATTGCGGCCGTTCTGGGGGCCGGAGCGCGCAGACCTGATATTCACCACGTTATCGCCTACAGACTGGCTGTTGATTCCAGTTGCGATCACGGTCACCTCTGCTTCATCGCCCATCTGGTCATCAAAAACCACACCCCATAAAATCTCGGCATCCCTGCTCGCCTGATCTTTTATATATCCGCAGGCTTCGTGGATTTCCTCCATGGTCATCCCTGACGAACCCACTATATTCACGAGAAGCCCCTTGGAGCCGCGGATCGATATATCCTCCAAGAGCGGGCTGCTGATGGCACCTTCGGCCGCTTCGATCATCCTGTTTTCCCCGCTGGCTCTTCCAAGCCCCATGATAGCCGAACCGGTTTCAGACATCACCTTGCGCATATCGCTGAAATCCAGGTTGATATGCCCGTCTTTTCGAACCACGTTGCATATGCCTTTCACGGCCTGCAGCAGTACATTGTCGGCGCGGCTCATCAAATCTTTGAAAGGAGTGCTCTTGCTGCCCACATTTGTCAGGCGCTCGTTGGGGATCACGATCAGGCTGTTCACTTCATCCTTGAGCTCCTCTATCCCTTCCATGGCACGCCGCATCCTCTTTTCCCCTTCAAATTCGAACGGCTTGCATACAACAGCCACAGTCAGCGCACCTTTCTCCCTGGCCGCCTGTGCAATGACCGGAGAGGCGCCGGTCCCCGTTCCACCCCCCATGCCGGCGGTCAAAAACACCATATGATAGCCTTCCATCGTCTCCTTGATCTCGTCAAGAACCTCTTCGGCGGCTTTTCGCCCGAGCTCTGCATCCGCGCCGGCTCCGAGCCCCCTGAGCATATCGGGTCCAAGATGGATTTTGTTTCTGCACAAGGACATATCCAGGTGCTGACTGTCGGTGTTCGCGACAACATAGTTTACGCCGGGCAATTCCGCCCTTATCATGGTATTCACTGCGTTTCCACCGGCGCCCCCTACTCCTATCACCAGGATTCGCACATCCCGGGGCTCCTCCCGACGCTCCTCGAACAATTCATACTTTAATTCCTTCATGGCTTCCTCCTTTGCACCAGCGGCGATCGATCCTTACCGCACAGGCCCGGAAAAGTCAGGGACCCCTGCCCCCGACTGCTTCATATCACTTCCTTGAACCAGCGCTTCATGCGGTTGATCACCCGGTTGAAAATGTTTGCGTCCCTGATTCTGAATGCTTTATCCTCTTTGCTCATTTTTGCCCCGTAACGCACCAGGCCCACGGCCGTTGCATACATCGGCTGGTTCACCATATCCACCAGGCCGGTGATATCCTGTGGATACCCGACGCGTGCCGACGAATTGAAAATCTGCTCGGCAAGTTCCACCACTCCAGCCAGCTCGGCCGACCCACCGGTGACGACCACACCGGAGGAAATTTCATCTGCATATCCGGAGTTCTCAAGGTCAGAGAACACAAGCGAAAAGATTTCCTCGACCCTTGGCTCCAGAATCTCCCCGAGTATCTGGCGGCTCAGCGTCCTGGACTTCCTTCCCCCGACGCCGGGCACATCTATCGTTTCATCGTCGCCGATCAGAGACGACATGCAGCAGCCGTATCTGATCTTGATTTTTTCAGCGTCCGCTTTAGGCGTCCTGAGTCCGACGGAAAGGTCATAAGTAAGGTTGTCTCCGCCGAGCGCAAGGACCGAAGTGTGCTTTATCGATCCCCTTGAAAACACCGCCATGTCGGTCGTCCCGCCCCCAAAATCCAGAAGCGCCGCCCCGAGCGTCCGCTCTTCATTACTCAGAACCGCTTCACTGGATGCCAGGGACTGCAGAACTATGTCACAGACATCCAGGCCGGCGCGGTTCGCGCATTTGATTATGTTCTGCGCCGATGTGACCGCGCCGGTAACGATATGAACATTCGCCTCCAGCCGGGTTCCCGACATCCCCAGTGGATCGGTTATCCCGTCCTGGTCGTCCACGATGAACTCCTGCACCAGCGTATGGATCACCTCCCGGTCCATCGGTATGGCCACCGCACTGGCCGCCTCGATCACCCTCTCTATATCCTTGCGGGTTATTTCCTTGCCTTTTAATGGAATCACGCCTGGGTACGTAAATCCTTTGACATGCCCGCCTGCAATGCCTGTATAAGCCTCCCTGATTTCGCAGCCGGCCATGGTTTCGGCTTCTTCGACAGCCTCCTTGATGGAGTTGACAGTGCTTTCTATGTTGATGACGACACCTTTCCTGAGCCCCTCGGAGGGATGACTTCCCATGCCTATGATTTCGATCCCGTCCGGCTGAACCTCGCCGACCACTGCACATATTTTGGTGGTGCCGATATCCAGCCCTACAATGATTTTTCCAGACATAATCCCCCCATTTGAGCTTTCCCCCCTAAAACAGGCCGGGGCTTTCAGCAGGAATCAACCGTTTATCATCGATACCACGGCGCCGTTTTCCTGGTTCAGATCTATGGCGGCCACGCGCCCCAGCCTTCCGTTCTCCCGGAGGTGGGAAACCAGCTTCTTCAAGCCCGGTATTTTTCCCTCCACATCGCTCCACGCCATTCTTATTTCGGCATCGAGATGCCCGAAATAAAGTGAAACATAGTCTTCGGCACCCATATAAACCTCCGAGAGCCCTTCCACGGACCACGGTGGCTCCTGCCGCCCCAGACACTCGATAACGTCAGCGGCCTGCCTGAGTTGTTCACGGGATTCAGCCGACAGCGTCGAAACCCCGGTAACCACCGGAAAATCCGGGCATTCGTCAAAATCGACAGGTTTGAATATCCGTCCCGTTTTATTCATGTAAAACAGCCGATCCATCAAGACCACCGCCACCGGCACCTCTTTTTCGACCGTGACATGAAGGCTGTGAGGAAAACGCCTTTCGACCCGGGCGCTGCCGATCCATGGATGGGTTTCGATTATCCTTTTCAGCTCCCCCAGATTCAGCTCCAGCAGGCTGACCTTCCCGGTCAGCCCGGCCCCGGAAATGAGCTCCATTTTCATATCTTCATCGACGCCTTCGACATCAATATCCGTCAACATCATGTGAGGAGATTCCAGGACGTAGTGATAACCCCATATAAAAAGCAGGCTCAGCACGGCCAAACCGGAAACAAAAACTCCAGTCCGGATGAACACCACCCACGCCCTCCGGATCCATCCCCGCAACCGTGCGGGCATGTCTGTTTTTTTCACCCTTTTCTGTCGTATGACACTTCTTCCAGATACCATCAACGCTCTCCGACAACCCGGATCTCGAGTTCAAGCTCGATTCCGGCCGCTTGGTACACCTTCCGCTTCGCAAGCTCTACAAGCCTGAGAACATCGTCCGAACCGGCCCCCCCGGTATTCACTATGAAATTGGCATGGACATCGGAAATCATCGCCCCGCCGATTCTTTTCCCCTTGAGACCTGCAACTTCTATCAATTCGCCGGCGTAGCGGCCCGGCGGATTCTTGAAGACCGATCCGGCGCTTCTCATCCCCAGTGGCTGCCTCCGCCTCCGCAGTCCGCCGTAATGAGCCACGGCGCCTGCGACATCCTCATGCCTCGCCCGTTTGACGTCGAAAACCACGCTGGCTATCACGGTGCCCGGCGTGATGTCCGAGCACCTGTAACCGAATGAAAGGCTGCTTTTGTCAAAAACGACAAGGTCTCCCCCGGGCGACAAAGCATGTACTTCTCTGACCGCCTCCGCTGTCTCATGCCCAAACGCTCCCGCATTCATCGCAACCGCACCGCCTGCCGTGCCCGGAATCCAGGCCAGAAATTCAAGCCCGCTAAAGCCTTCAGCGCTGCATCCAGAGACCAGTGAGGAGATCGGAAGCCCCGCACCGGCTGTTAAAAAGAGACCTTTCGGATCTTCCTCGAAAGCGAACCCGGAAAACCCCCTGCCTATAACCACCGCCACCCCGTCAAAGCCCCTGTCAGTGATCAGGAGGTTGCTGCCGTTCCCGATCACGAGGTAC
>DSCZ01000067.1 GCA_011048855.1 Desulfobacteraceae bacterium
ACCGACTGTTGCACAGGCGGCGCCAATGGCCAATGCGTTCTTGGTTCCCCATTCCAGGGTGTCAAGAATGTCCTGAAAGCCCATCTTGCTTTCCTTGTAGGTTATCCCAGCGGCAATGACAGCCATGGTTGTAAAAAAGGAAGCCAGGGGAGGCTCGATTCCGCCAAGCAGCAGTGCGAAAAGCAGCGATGTTGTACCTGCACCTAAAAGCCAGCCGGGACGCTCCGATCGGGGATAAAGCCACGTCATGGCGGTTACGGCCGATATCGTCCAGGCAACAGCGGTCCATGTCGTGTAACTAAGAGGATCGAGCCAGAACAGTACGCAGGGCATACTCAAAAAGATGGATACAAGCAGGGGCAACGAGCGCTTGTGAATCTGGCCGATGGCCACCGAGTAAATAATACCCCAGTAAGCGGCGAGAAAGGGGCTTGACCCGGTAATCAGCAAATAAACGATGACGACCAAGGGGGTAACCAGCAGCCCACGCTCCCGGAGAACCTTGCCCGCGCGCGGCAGCGTCTCCCGAGGAAGTCCCTTCAACCCCTGTCGAAGGGCCTGGAAATGCACCATCATGCCAACGGCGAAAAAGTGGAGGAAAGAAGGGACGATAGCGCATGCAGCGATTTTGATGTAGGGGATAGCCAGAAATTCCGCCATGATAAAAGCGGCCGCCCCCATGATGGGAGGCATGAGCTGACCCCCGGTGGAAGCTGCGGCTTCCACCGAACCGGCGAATGTGGATTTATAGCCCACCTTTTTCATCAAAGGAATGGTAAAGGCCCCTGTAGTGACCGTGTTTGCGATGGAGCTGCCGCTGATCGAGCCCAGGAACCCCGACGAAATAACGGACACCTTGGCCGGCCCGCCCACGGTTCCCCCCGCGAGGGCCATGGCGAGGTCGATGAATAGCTGCCCCAGGCCCGTTTTGGAAATAAAAATACCGAAGAGCACAAAGTGAAAAACGAATGTAGCGACCACGCCCAGCGGTATGCCGAAGATCCCCTCGGTGCCGAGGTACATATGCTCTATGATCCGTTCCACCGAATAACCCCGGTGAGCGAAAAAGCCAAGCCCGGGTATTTCCAGGAAGTGGGGGCCCAGATAACAATTGATCAGCACGAGCACCGCGATGAAAGCCAGGGGTGCCCCGATGCTTCGCCGCGTGCCCTCGAGCACAAGCATTATCGCCAGAGCACCGATCACCATGTCGGCGTGACTGGGCATCCCGGCCCTGAAAACCAGGGCGTTGAATTCCAAAAAAATATAGACCGACATGACCGAAGAGACGACCGCGCAAAGTATGTCGAAGTAAGGAACCTCATTCATTTCGTAGCTGAAGGACCCCGAAAACATTCCAACCAGGGCCCGGAACCACTGAATAACAAAAAGAGCCGTGATGAGCAGACAAATGACAAATAAAAAAATACTCCAGAAGATCAGTGTCTTGTTGGGATCCTGAAAGACCGTTTTAAACTCAATGACTTCTAAAAACTGACCTGCACCGAAGACCAGGCCGGCCAACATTAGAGAAAAAAGAATAAAATCCGGGTAGGCCAGCAACCGATGGTTCCAGAGACATCGGCGCTTGAAATAGAAAATCAGAGCAAAGGAAGCGGCGGCCCAGCCCCAGGATACAATCGCGGAAAGTTCCAGCAGTTCCCGGAACATAGTGGCCGACAGCATCGCGCCGATTCCTGCGTGGATGATATCGTAGAAAAAATGCTTCCTGAGTGGCCGATCCTCCTTGCGCATGGAATAGAGAAGAAAGACCAGCGGCAGGACGAAGGCCAGGTGGAGGCCCGGTGACGCCATTCCTGCAGCACACCGAAACCGGCCGTGTAGATGTGAAAGATGGACAGGATGAGAGTCATGAAAAAGGTTAATTTCAATGTGATGCCGGTGGCCTGCCGGAAGCGAAGCTCCGGATCGTACTTGGATATTTCGCTCACATCCTCTTTGATAACCGCAGATGTGGCACGATTATTCGGTGATGCCATATCAAGGACTCCAGTGTTGCCAGCATAGTTTCGCCTTAAGCCAGGCCCACTCCATCCCGGTCAGGCTGCTGATGTGTATGTGCAGCAGGCAGTCGCCGGCCAGGCTTGCCAGTTGAATTTCCTGCTTCCCGTCAATTTTAAGTGTGTTTTCGTACTTAGCGTCCACCCATTGATAGATTCCCGGCACCGGCCGGTTCATGTTGGTGATTCGGAAATGGTCTTCACGGCGTTCGAAAATCTCCTGCTTGAAGGCGGCATGTGGCAGACCGGTTCGGCTCTCGGCAAATTCGGTGCCGACCACGACCAGGCCGTAGTGGTTGTTGACCTGAAGATGGTCCCACACCCGGCAGTTTTCAACCGAATGGATGAAGCCTATGGACAAGCGATCTCCAGGCCTCACCAGACGAACAAAAACAGGTAAAGAAGTTTCCATTTCGTGGATTAAAAGGGCATGGACAGGCCACCTCCACAAAACCGCTACGAATACAAGCAAGGCCGGGACCGCAAAAACCATACGGAATCTGATCGCAGAAAACGTCATATTCGTAAGCCCGGGCACCGGAATATTTCCGGTGCCCCTTTGAATGTCTGGATGTTTACTTTAGAAGACCTTTTTCGCGATAGTAGCGTTCGGCACCCGGATGCAGCGGGATTGCCATGCCGGCCAGCGCCGTTTCAAGGGTCACGTCTTTCCCTTTGGCATGGGCCTGGGCCATGATTTCAGCGCCGGCTGGAGCAGGTTCCGGTTTTCCTTCCTTCTTGCGAAGCACGTGGAAGCCGGGTTCCCACAAGGCCTTGGTGAGCGTGTAGATCAGTTCTTCGTCAACCTCGGCAGCACAGACCCATTGAGCCATGACTGCAACCGTGTTCACAGGTTTGTCCTGGTTGGCATAGGTATTGGCCGGTACTGTCACTTTGGCGTAGAAGGGGTAGGTGTCTACGATTTTTTTTATGAGAGCGTCATCCAGTTCCAGGATGCTGATCGGTATGCTGGAAACCAGCTCCATAACCGATGAGGTTGGGATGCCGGCCGTTATGAAACCGGCATCAGCCTGTTTATCCTGCATGCGCTGGGAAATACCGGCGAAACTCAACCAGTCCAGGGACCCGAAATCCTGGAAGGTCATGCCGGCCGCCTTCAAGATGTTTTCAGCGTCAACGGCGGTTCCGCTGCCTCGATCCCCCGGGACGACCCTTTTACCCTTGAGATCATGAATTGTCTTAATTTCGGCTTCTTTCAGCGTAACAATCTGGATCACTTCTGCATAAAGGGAAGCGATTCCTCGTACGTTTTTTACCGGGTTGTTTACGAATTGATCGGTGCCGTAGAAGGCCTGAAATGCAGTATTGTTCTGGACAAAAGCAGATTCGATGCCTCCGGACCGGATCAGATTCAGATTAGCCGTCGAGGCATTGCCGGACTGCGCGGTAACAATTATATCAGGCACCTTGGTTGTCAAAGCCTGGGCAAGTACCCCTCCCAGGGGATAATAGGTCCCCCCTGTACCTCCGGTGGCAATAGCGAAAAATTGCTTGGCCGCAACGGACCCGGGCGCTATCAACAGCCCGATCATCAGTGTCAGGACGATAAAAATAAGGACTTTTCGATACTTTGGCATGGCTTTTCCTCCTTGTACCTACACTGTTAATCGATTTGGCCCGCGGCTAAACAACGCTCCATCCGGTATTTCCGGATTGAGCTGCTCGCAGGCGGAGCTTGATTAGGCTTTATCCCTCCTTTCCCGGATAGGTTTCTGGTAAATGCATGCATCAAGCATTCGATGCAGGACGTGAGAAACGGTCGGCCGAATAACCCGCGCGGCAATGCGGACCCGACACAATATCAGTCACCGAAGCAAAAATGATTTTGAAAATAAAGTGTCTAAATATTACAATATGATATCATTAAGTGGTGTTATCACGCAATAAGAAAAATCAACGGCCTCTGAAAAAGTGTTTACCAATATAAACATGAATCATAATTTAATATTATTTTATATGTAATCTTCTTATTTCTCTTAATAAATATCCTTAAGGTTTCTTTAAGTAATTTTCAAATGCATTTAGAAAAAGATCAATTTCAAATCTCTCCATTGGCACTGAAAGGTTACCCCTGATTGCAGATGAAGTCAAAAATAT
>DSCZ01000274.1 GCA_011048855.1 Desulfobacteraceae bacterium
GATCTTCATCCCGACTTGTCGGGACTCGATCCTTAACTCATCGGCACCAAAGGTGCCTTTGCGCCTTCAACGCACCACCTGATACGCAGGTGGTCGGTTTACTGTCACCTGCCAATGCGGATTGTGGATATAGAGCCGATCACTCCAAAAGCACTCAACAGCCACAAAACCACTGCAATAATCACGACAAGATTCAAGATCGATTTGATCTTGCGATCCATTGGTATGTACTGATTAATCAACCAGAGGATCACACCGACCACGATCAGAACGATGACGACATGAATTAAAGGCATTTTTACCTCCTTCTTGTTTTTGATTAAAAAATGTTATACAATCGGCTTAACAAATTAAGTTCGAGTCAGTTGATGACGCCTTCCTCGGCGGCTTTCTTCAATTTATTATTCGCGAAAATGGCCACTTCCACGCGACGGTTTTGCTGACGGCCATATTCCGTATCGTTTGAGGCGATCGGATTCAGCTCGCCGAGTCCTACCGTGGTAATCCTTGAGCCGGCGACACCCAGACTCTTTTGATAATCGGCAACAGCCTGGGCACGACGTTCTGATAACTTTTGGTTGTATTCCTCAGAGCCTCTGTCGTCGGTATCGCCTTCAATGAGAATGTTTGTGTCCGGATATTTCTTAAGAATTTTCGCCAAACTCTCGATGTTCGCCTTTGCCACAGGCTGTAACTCGGATGAGTCGAATTCGAAGAGAATTCCCGAGTCGAACGTAATCTTGATTCCCTCGTCGACTCGTTCGACTCTTGCATCCTTCATGTCTTGTCTCATCTCTTCCGCCTGCCTGTCCATATGACGGCCGATGAGCGCCCCGGTCGTTCCGCCGACTGCCGCCCCGATGATGGCGCCAACGGCCGTGTTCCCAAGTTGATGTCCGATGACGCCGCCGGCAGCACCGCCGGCTCCCGCGCCGATCGCTCCGCCTTTCAGCGCATTACTGGCGCCGCACCCCATCAGGAGTGTGATCGAAACACAGAGTGCCACTGCGATGACACTATTAATTTTTGATTTCATACTAAACCTCTTTTCAACAATCTTTGGATGAAGTTACACTCAACACAGTGTGGTTTTCGGATTCACAATTTATCTTCCTCTCCTTTTTTCAAGGAGAGGATTGAGGTGAGGTCTCCTAATAAAAATCCGAAAACCAGTTTGGGACGAGTATAGAGTGAAGGGCAACGACTACGGCCTGATCCATTGACCGAAACCTTCCTCCACACCTCCGCCCAAACAATTGTTTGAGCGGAGGTGATCACCCCGATGATGGTTTGTTTGATATTTTTCATTCAGCTTTCCCGGCATTCCGGCTTTCTTTCGTTCCGCCTATTGCTGTGCATAGAATTCAATGCGTCGATTCTTGGCTCGACCCTCTGCCGTGTCATTGCTGGCCACGGGTTCGTTTTCACCTTTACCGACGGTCTTCATGCGATTTGCTGCGATGCCTTTTTGCACCAGCCAATTTTTCACCGCCTGTGCCCGGCGCAACGAAAGCGCCTGATTGTATTCTTCGCTGCCCACACTGTCTGTATGGCCGGAAATTTCCACCTGCACATCGGGACTGGCAACGAGAGCGTTATAGGCTTCCTCCAATATATACCTGGAGTCTGGCGTCAAGGTGGATTTGTTGGTTTCAAAATTAACTCCCTGAAGAATTACTTTTTCCCCTTTCTTGAGAATGATCGTCGTTTTTGACTTCGTAATATCGTCTTTCGGATCCAGCGGATTTGTTCCGGCCTTCACTTCGGCGCCGTCGGCCACGCCGCCGCCATCCGTATCGATTTTCAGCGGATCGGTCTTATATTTATGGATTTCATCGCCGTCGCTTAAACCGTCCCCGTCCGTATCCGCTTTTGTCGGATCGGTTTTGTATTTGTGCACTTCGTCACCATCGCTTAAACCATCATTATCGCTGTCCGCCCTGAGCGGATTGGTATTCCACCGATTCATTTCTTCGCCATCGCTTAAGCCGTCGCCATCGGTGTCGGCATTCTTGGGATCGGTGCCCAATTCTTTTTCCATCTTATTGGTCAGTCCGTCCTTGTCCGGGTCGGCATCCTCGCTCGATCCGCCGGTAAACATCAGTCCGACAAGAAAACCCCAGTATCCATCATGTTTCTTGTTGGTCAGACTATTGCGGTTGGAACTCGTGCGTACGCGTCCGTCTAACTTATCCGATAAGGATAAATTATAACCGGCACTCAATTCCAATAACATTTGGCTGCCGAGTCGGGTCTGGATACCAAGTCCCATCGGGATGATGGGCAAGAAATCCGAGCCGCTGATAGAGATGTTTTTTGTCACGCCAAATCCGCCATATACAAATGGATTCAATTTTTCCAAAGAAAATGGAATGAAAAGAAATCTGTTGTCGGCCGTGATGAATTCTGCGTTATACACGCCGGGGGCGTTGAGTTTGGTGTATCCCATACTCAGTTGACCCAGAAAAACAGGAGAAATGAGTTTGTACTGAAAATAGCCGCGATACTGAAGCACCCATTTGTCAGCCCCGCTATTATCTCCCTGTGCGCCCCCTGCTGCAATACCCAATCCCACACCGGGATTTTCGAATTTGTATCCTGCGTTGGCCTGGTTGTATGCCAAAAGCGATACGACCAGCATAAATAATGATATGACACGTTTCATGGTAAAACTCCTTTGAGGTGAATAAACCTCTTTTTGGTTAATCGATCTCTCTTTCCGTGGTTGGAAAATTCCAAACCGCGGTTGGCGGGGATGCTCTCACCCGACTGTGTTTTGTCTGATCACGGATATTCATCATTTTGAAACATCTCCTTTCCTTCTGAATGAACACGACATTGTCGGTTCAAAATTGTCACAGGGGCTTTCGTCCGCGAATGACTCTGATCAGGACGACCACGACGGCAATAATCAGCAGAATATGAATGAAACCGCCCATAGTGGTGGAAGAAACTAACCCCACCAGCCACAGGATGATCAGAACAAGAGCGACAGTCCATAACATGGCAATTCTCCTTTACTTTTTTGATTATATTTTTCATTATACCCAGTTTACTCAAACGTCGCGGATCAAATACGGTTATTCCCTTCGCCTGTATCGGCATTGGGCAGGACATCATCTTTTAACAGATCTTCCATTGAGAGAAACCAGCGCATAGTTGCTTCGAAATCCGTGAATGCATCAACGGAAAAACCACGGTTATGCGAGCACGTTTCAAGAAAAGTTGCGGAGTTAAAGTTGACTCCCGACGAAACGAGGATAGCCACTTTTCTATGAAAGGTATCGCCATGTCGGCAAAGCTCCGATGCAAGTTCATACACATCGGTTGTTGACATCTGCCATTTTGTGTCACGGCAATCAATGAGTAAATCGTAGTCTGCCGGGGGGTGTTCGGCCTTTGCGATATCGATGAGAAGTTGTTTGCTTGTGATGAAGTTGATGACCCCATCAGGGGTTATCTCAAGAAAATCCCTTGTGGTCACGATTTTGATTTTCTTCTTCTCGGAAATGGGTCTTCGAATATGGGAGTACCGGCATGACACCCGGTATTTTAAAACGGTGCACTCGAGTTGAATACAATCTGCACATTTTCCGGCTTCCGCATAGACGAGTGAATGATTCTGTTCTTCCGTGATCACATCCTGAAGAGTCGTTTGGGTGTATGCGGAATAGTCAAACTCCTGCGACCAACCGGCAGAGAAAACGATAATAAAGACACTCCCTGCGATTGCCAACTTTTGTATGAACGGATTCATTTTCATACCCCTGTTTCCATTCGGCGATCAACCACGTAGAATCAAAGCGATTCTCTCAAGTTTCTGCAACGATCCGTTATTCAGAAAAATCACGGTTCCGCCCGTTTTCAGCACCTTTTCGATGATGAAATCCACCACGTCATCGAGCACTTCCAATAGATTGACATGCTTTGAGCGTATCAGCGTTTGATCCGTATTGTGAATGCTGCCCTTGACATGATAATCTTCTTCGACGTACAGAGTGGAGCCTGTTTCTGTTTCAACAGACTGCCCCACAGCGTCAATTCCGGAAACGACTTTCTTCACCCTGGCCGCCTTTTCCAGATCACGCAAAGCGTTTTTATTTGCGCCTGCTATAGCCACCTTGACGA
>DSCZ01000508.1 GCA_011048855.1 Desulfobacteraceae bacterium
AAATGTGAAAGACTTGAATAAGTTTCAAGATAATGCTCATGTTGATACCAATGCATTGAGGGAAGCGGGGCTGATCGGCAGTGTAAAGGACGGTGTGAAACTGCTGGGGGGTGGAGCGGTTTCTACGGCTCTCGTTGTTCAGGTCCACAGGGCGAGCAGGACGGCCTGCCAGAAGATAGAGGCCGCCGGCGGGAAAGTGGAGTTCATCGTATGAGTGCAGGAGGCGTTCATTGCTAGGCGGCTTCCAGAATATCGGGCGCATACCCGAGTTGAAGAAACGGATTTTCTTCACTCTGATGATGCTGGCGGTTTACCGCGTCGGCTGCCATATCCCGACCCCGGGAATCGACGGCGGGGCACTTGCCGCCTTTTTCAGCGAGCGGCATGGGACGCTTTTCGGTTTATTCGATATGTTTTCCGGTGGGGCGCTCAGTCAGATGTCGGTCATGGCGCTGGGCATTATGCCTTATATCAGTGCATCGATCATCCTGCAGTTGATGACCGTTGTTGTGCCTTATCTTGAGCGGCTGAAAAAAGAAGGAGAACAGGGCCGGAAGAAGATCGTTCAATACACGCGTTACGGGACGGTTATCCTCAGTGTAATTCAGGGCTTCGGTATCGCGGTTGGGCTGGAGAACATGACCAGTCCCGGAGGCGCCTTGATCGTGCCTGCCGGTGGTTGGGGCTTCAGGTTGCTCACGGTTGTAACGCTTACGGCGGGAACGTCGTTTTTGATGTGGCTTGGGGAGCAAATAACCGAAAGGGGCATCGGAAACGGAATAAGCCTGATCATATTTGCCGGGATTATCGCCGGGTTTCCAAGCGCGGTAGGAAACACGTTCAGGCTTATCGGGACCGGGGAGTTGAGTATTTTCTTTGTGCTGCTTCTCGTGGGTCTCATGGTATTGGTTGTGGGCATGATCGTATTTGTGGAGAGAGGACAACGTCGGATCCCGGTGCAATACGCAAAAAGGGTCGTTGGCCGGCGAATGTACGGGGGACAGAGTACACACCTGCCGTTGAAGGTGAACACTGCAGGGGTTATTCCGCCTATCTTCGCGTCTTCGATCATCATGTTCCCGGCTACGATTGCAAATTTTTTGAGCAGGGACCAGTTGCCTTGGCTGCAGTGGGTTGTAGGCGCACTCAATCCAGGACATGTTGTATATAACGTTATTTTCGTCGTATTTATATTTTTCTTTTGCTATTTCTATACCGCTGTGCAGTTTAACCCGGTGGATGTCGCGGACAACATGAAGCGGAGCGGAGGATTCATTCCCGGTATCAGGCCGGGAAAGAACACGGCCGAGTATATTGACAGAGTGTTGACAAGGCTTACATTGTCAGGTGCTACCTACGTGTCTGCAGTATGCATCCTGCCGCAGATTTTGATTTATCAAATGAACGTGCCATTTTATTTCGGCGGCACGGCATTGTTGATCGTGGTTGGAGTCGCGATGGATACCACCAATCAGATCGAAACTCATATGCTTACGCGGCATTATGAAGGATTTATGAAAAAGGGTTTCGGTCGAAGCAGGTAGCCGGTTTGGCACCCGCTGATCCGGATTTTTTGGACTGGAAGGCAGACCAGGAAAACACTGCACCGGGTATAGAGGCTATGGGGAAAGAAGAAGCAATAGAAGTTGAAGGTGTTGTTATCGAGACCCTTCCCAATGCTATGTTTCGGCTGGAGCTTAAAAACGGCCACAGGGTGCTGGGCCATATCTCGGGGAGGATGCGGAAGAATTTCATCAAAATTCTACCGGGGGATAAAGTGGTGGTCGAACTGTCACCTTACGATTTGAGCCGGGGAAGGATTGTTTACCGCGGTGAAAGATGATGAGCGGTGAACGAAGAGGCGTCCGGGGTTCAGGGAGGAAGTTGCAATGAAGGTTAAACCGTCGGTGAAGAAAATTTGCAAGAATTGCAAAGTCATCAGGCGCAACGGCGTGATGCGGATTATATGCGTCAACCCGCGGCATAAGCAGAGGCAGGGATAATTGCTGGATGCATTTTTAAACTCCTGTATCTTTACGGGTCTGCAGGAATCCTGACACATGGAGAAAGAGATTGGCTAGAATTGCTGGAGTCGATTTACCTAAGGGAAAGAGGATCGAAATCGCCCTTACTTATATATACGGTATCGGGAGATCAACTTCTCAGAAGATCCTCAATGAAGCGGGGGTCGATTGGAATACGAAATCCGATGATCTTTCCGCCGATGCGATCAGCGGTATTCGTCGAGTCATAGACGAGAATTACAAGGTCGAAGGTGATTTGCGCCGGGAAGTTTCAATGAACATCAAGCGTTTGATGGATCTGGGCGTTTATCGCGGACTTCGCCATCGCAGAGGACTACCGGTGAGGGGGCAACGGACTAGCACCAACGCTCGGACCCGGAAAGGGCCCCGGCGCGCGGTTATGGGTAAGAAGAAAAAGTAAGGACAGAGGTGAATAATGGCAAAGGCCGCTCGTAGGAAAGTAAGGGTCAAAAAAGAAAAGAAAAATATTCCCAGTGGGGTAGTGCATATACAGTCCACTTTCAACAACACCGTGGTAACCGTGACGGATCCGACCGGCAATGTTGTTTCGCAGTCGAGCGCCGGGCGGGCTGGGTTCAAAGGTTCCAGGAAGAGCACACCATTCGCGGCTCAACTGGCCTGCAAGGAGGCCGTCAGGGTCGCTATGGAACACGGTATGCGCACCGCAGAAGTCAGGGTTAAGGGACCGGGGGTAGGAAGAGAAGCAGCGCTGAGGGCGCTTCAGATCGACGGATTCAATGTCACGGTCATCAGGGATGTGACGCCTATCCCTCACAATGGCTGCAGACCCCCGAAACGCAGACGGGTTTAAAGGAAGAAAAAAACAGATCAGGCCGCGTCTCGATTGGCAGGGATGTTTTAAAAAGCTTCGGACAACAAGACGGAGACCGGTTGTAAAAGGGATTTCGGATGGAAACCGATCAGGAGGATTGATTTTGGCCAGATACATCGGTTCAGCTTGCAGATTGTGCCGGCGTGAAAATATGAAATTGTTCTTGAAGGGCGATCGGTGCTACGGGGATAAATGCGCCTTCGACAGAAGGGCGTATGCACCCGGTCAGCACGGGCAGAAGCGGGTCGGCAAACAATCGGACTACCGCGCGCAGCTCAGGGAGAAACAAAAGGTCAAAAGGATTTACGGCATTCTGGAAAAGCAGTTCAGAGGCTATTACAGGAAATCTGACAGGCAAAAGGGAATCACCGGGACGAATCTGCTGCTTTTTCTCGAAAGCCGTTTGGACAATGTGGTTTACCGTATGGGGTTCGTTTCGTCCAGATGCCAGGGACGACAGTATGTCAGGCACAACCATTTTCTTGTCAACGGTCGTAAGGTGAACATCCCGTCTTTTCTCGTGAAACCGGGGGATGTCGTTGAAGTCCGGGAGCAAAGTCGCAAGGTACCCCAGATTGTCGATTCCCTGGAAACGGTGGTACGGCGAGGAATTCCGGCCTGGATCGATGTTGATAAAGACCAGTTTAAAGGAACCTTCAAAGGGCTTCCGAACAGAGAAGATATCACGATGCCTATCCAGGAGCAGCTGATAGTCGAGTTGTATTCGAAGTAGCCGTTGGGATTTTGAGGGCACCTTTCATAAACAGTCAATAAGGGGAGGCTCTTTTGGCAGATCTTAAGAGCAGAAATTGGCGGGAGCTGATCAGGCCCAGACGGGTCGATATTGATCGTGGAAGCTCCACGAGTTTCTATGGCAAATTCACCTGCGAGCCGCTGGAGAGGGGATTTGGGATTACTATCGGTAATTCCCTCCGACGGATTTTGCTGTCTTCACTCCAGGGAGCCGCTATCGTTTCGGTAAGAATCGACGGGGTGAAGCACGAATTTTCAACAGTTACCGGCGTTCTCGAGGACGTGACCGACATAATTTTAAACCTCAAGGAGGTGCGGCCTAGACTGCTCGGAGTTTCTGAAGCGGTCGTTCACCTTACAAGAAACGGTGAGGGTGAGGTTAAGGCCGGGGATATCGAATCGGACGGCGCCGTTGAGATCATGAATTCGGATTTCCATATTGCTACATTGAGTAAAGG
>DSCZ01000611.1 GCA_011048855.1 Desulfobacteraceae bacterium
AAATGGGGGAGGTCCATGACGGCGAAGCCACCATGGACTGGATGGTGGAGGAAAAGGAGCGAGGTATTACGATAACCTCCGCTGTGACTTCCTGTGAATGGCAAGGTGCATCGATAAACATCATCGACACCCCGGGCCATGTGGATTTTACTATAGAAGTGGAGCGTTCGCTCAGGGTGCTTGACGGCGCGATCGGTGTTTTTTGCGCGGTTGGAGGGGTCGAGCCCCAGTCCGAAACAGTCTGGCATCAGGCGGACCACTACAGGGTTCCAAAAATTGCGTTTATCAACAAGATGGACAGGGTTGGAGCAGATTTTTTCCGTGCCGTTGAGATGATTCGCGACCGGTTGGGAGCGAGGCCGCTGGTGCTGCAGCTGCCATGGGGTTCCGAGGAGGGATTCCGGGGTGTCATCGACCTTTTGGAAATGAAGGCGGTGATTTGGGACGATGAGACCCTGGGGGCAGGGTTCGAGGTAGTGCCGATACCGGAGGAACTCCTGGAGGAAGCCGGCGTTTACAGGGAGCACCTGCTGGAAGTACTTTCGGATATGGACGATTCGGTTATGGAGCTCTACCTCGCGGACGAACCCCTCGATTCTCGCCTGCTGAAGGCGGCCATCCGCCGGGGAGTTCTGTTGTTGAAGTGGTGCCGGTTTTTTGCGGGACGGCCCTTAAAAACAAGGGAATTCAGCCTCTTCTGGATGCCATCGTCGATTACCTGCCCTCTCCACTGGAGGTGCCGCCGGTGGAAGGCGTCGATCCTGTGACCGGCGGGAAAATCCGGTGTCTTCCGAAAGCGGGCGACCCGCCTTGTGCTCTGGCATTCAAGGTTCAGATGGATCAGGGACGGAAAATGACTTATCTGAGGGTGTATTCCGGAACCGTTCATGTCGGCCAGCCTTTTTACAATCCGGGGAAGAATGTGAAGGAAAAAGTCGCCCGTCTGCTCAGGATGCACTCAAATAAACGCGAAAGGGTCGAGTCGGCCACGGCCGGCGATATAGTCGCTGCGATGGGATTGAAGCTCACCTCCACAGGGGATACGCTCTGCACCGAGGAAAACGCTGTTCTTCTGGAAACTATCGCTTTTCAACAACCGGTGATCAGCATTGCACTTGAACCGAGGAGGATTCAGGATAATGATAAGCTTCTGGATTCCCTGGGTAAAATGACCGAGGAAGACCCAACCTTCAAGTTTAAAATCGACGAGGATACCGGGCAGATTGTTATATCCGGTATGGGTGAATTGCACCTGGACGTAATACTTCATCGCCTGAAACGGGAATACCTTGTGGAAACAAACCAGGGCAAGCCCCAGGTCGTTTACCGGGAGACGATTACGGGCATAACGGAACACGAGGAAGTCTTCGAACGGGAGATGGCAGGCAAGCAACGTTTTGCCGCCGTGAAGATCAGAGTTTCCCCCAGGGGCAGGGGGGAAGGGAATACATTCGAAAATCTATATCAGGGAGAAGCTGCGCCGGAGGAGTTTCTGAATGCCGTAAGACAGGGCGTGTCAGAAGCCGAAACCAGCGGTGTTTTGATGGGATACCCGGTCATCGACGTTTTGACCGAACTGCTGGATGTCAAGGTGAGGGAGACTTCCGATGTTCTGGCCTTTAAAATCGCCGGCACGCTGGCCTACAGAAATGCCTGTGAAAAAGCGGGGGCAACTCTTCTTGAGCCTATCATGAATGTTGAAATTCTGGCCCCGGATGATTTCCTCGGGGAGGTGATCGGGGATTTGAACACACGCCAGGGTAAGATTGAAGATATCATGAAGAAAGGCACCGTTCAGGTGGTCACTGCCAGCGTACCTTTATCCAGGATGTTCGGTTACTCCACATCCCTGAGATCGGTGACCCAGGGCCGCGCCACCTATACGATGCAGTTCGGTCATTATGACCAGCCGTAATCACCTGTCTTTGATGTTGAACCTTGCCGGTCGTTTTTCAATGAAAGCTGTTACGCCTTCCCTCCCGTTTGGATGCTCCCCGCAAGCGGCCAGCATTTCCCGTTCAACCTCGAGCTGCTCTTCAAATACGCTGTGCGCCGAAAGAGCTATCAGACGTTTGGAAGCAGCGAATGAGGTCCTGGCGCCCCCTGCTATCTTTTCGGCCGTTTCTATAGCCCGGGAGATACTTTTTCCGTCATCCGCGATTTCAGTGGCAAGACCCCATGCAAGGGCTTTTTCTGAGTCGATCGGGCGGTCGAATGCAAGTATCTCCATCGCTTTGGCCTGTCCGACGAGGCGCGGCAGCATGAAGGATCCACCGCCGTCGATGCTGAGCCCGTTCGACGTGTAGGCCTGCCGGAGGACTGCAGACCGCTCGATGATCCTGAAATCGCATGCCAGCGCCAATGAAAATCCGCCTCCGGCAGCGGCGCCGTTCACGGCTGCAACCACGGGCTTGGCCATCCGCCTGATTTCGATGACTCCCTGGTGAAACGCTCCGGCAAGTCTTCGAAGCGCCGATCCGGTCTGGTCCCCGAATCCAGCCATCCAACGGACGTCTCCCCCGGTACAGAAGGCCCTGCCTTTTCCGGTCACGACCACCCCGTGGATATTGTCATCTGCGGCGGCACGGCTGACCGCATCCGTGAACGCGGAAGCCGTCTCCAGATCGAATGAATTGTAAATTTCCGGCCGGTTGATCGAAACAACCGCGATGCCGTTCAGACATTCAACATGAACAGTTTTTTCCGTCATATCCGTCCTCCGTAGCTTTTCACAATGAGAAACCGCCTCGGACCTAAAGGCTGTCTAATAAATAAAGGCAGCATGATGTATGCACATTCTTTTTCAACGTATACTGCATAGAATGTCAAACGGTTTTTAAACACATCCCGGAAGCATAATCATATTCGTTGTGATATGATTAATGAGTGTCCATCCGGAAATACCGGATGGAAATGAAATGCCGGGAAAAAGGAGAAAACTCGTATGACAGGAGTAAATCTCCACCGTGTCCATCCGATGGATACCGGCTGCAGGAAAGGGATCGAGGAACTGCTCGATTTCCCCCGGGGGCTTGTCGTCGGACTTACCGGTGGAATCGCCAGTGGCAAATCCACTGTTAGCTCGATGCTTGTCAACCGGGGGGCACGGGTGATTGATTTTGACGATCTGGCGCGCGAGGTCGTGGAACCCGAAACACCTGCGCTGGGAGAAATCGTGGAAATTTTCGGGAAGGAAATCCTAAGCGCCGGCGGTGGGCTGGACCGGAAAGCCCTTGGTCGCGTGGTATTTTCGGACCAGCGGAAACGGAAACAGCTGGAGGTCGTCACGCATCCCCGGATATTTGATTTATATCTCCGCAAGGCCGGAAGTATTTTTTCCGGAAAGGCGGATGCGATAATTATTGCAGCGATTCCACTGCTTTTTGAATTGAACCTTGATGCACTGTTCCATGCGGTGGTTCTGGTTTATGCCCCCGAGCCTATCCAGAGGCAGAGATTGATGGATCGGGACGAAATTTCGACCGATCGTGCCGATCGAATCCTGAAATCCCAGATGCCGATAGATCAAAAAGTGCCCCGTGCCCGGTTCGTTGTTTACAATGACGGGGGGTTGGACGAAACACGCAGGCAGGTTGATGTTTTGTGGGGTGAACTGCGGCAGATGCGTCTTGCGCGTGAAGCGGCCCTTGACAGGAGATAAATCATGGATTAGTAATAATTTAGAAACATTTGATGGTGGCCCGGGGGTGGCTTTCTACAAAGCCTGAGATTACACCCTTCGAACCTGATCTGGTTAATTCCAGCGTAGGGAGATGTCTTGAATCGGCCGAGAGTTTGTTGGTGGATGACGGACCGTTTCCCCCGGGAAGCGGTTTTTTCGTTTGTGTGCCCGGCAGGGCAGCGGGTTTCGATCCGGAAGGAGAAGAGAAATGCATGTCCACATGAAGACAAAGGAGGTCGCAAAAGCGGTCATTCTTGTGGCTTTGGCCGTGGCTCTTTCACCGTTTTTTATTCCGGTGGGTATCTCCAAGTGTTATCCGGCCCAGCACATGGTCAACGTGATCGGTGGTGTGATGCTGGGACCCTGGTACGCGGTGACGATAGCGTTCGCCGCCGCGGTG
>DSCZ01000246.1 GCA_011048855.1 Desulfobacteraceae bacterium
GGCCGCTAAGAACAATCACCAGACTGGGCAGGGAGGGTGTAGGGTAATTTCCACTCTTTTTTGTCCGATTTTTCTTGAGCCAGAGCAGATAATCCTTGAAATTGATGCGTTCGTAAAAAGCCAAAACAACGATGTCCCTCGGCGTCGGGGTCGCTATCGGCATCGGTATCGGACGTTGATGGGCGGGCTTTTCGACCCCGATACCGATCCCGACCCCGACGCCGATAAGGCAGGGGTACTACTTTTTATGATGCGATCAAAATGACACGGAAAGGGGTATTGAAATGACGAACGGTGAGGCGATCATGGCGTTTTCACAGAGCGAAAAGATCAAGGCGGGGCTTATATGGCTTTCGAGCGTTCTCCAGATGTCGGAGGGTTTCCAGGGAATGGAAAAACGGGGCGCGGAACAGGCCGTGGGAGCTTTCCTGAACATGGTGGTTCATGATGTCGGGCTATCGGAAAGGGTTGCGCCCGATCCCGGCTGGAAGGACGTGCGGGATGCGGTTGAAAAGGCTGCGGTCATGATCAACTCCGGCGTGGGGGTCGAGGTTCTGCATGATCTCACAAAAGCCTTGAGCCGCGTGACGACGATAGGACAGCGTTCGATGGCGTTGCTCAAGGAGCAGAACTTGTTATAGGCTGCTTTGACCCTGGTAAAAAATTGGTAAAATGGCCTTTTATTATAACCTCTTTTTTTCGATCTTAGCATCCGTTATAATGTAACAGCCCGACCAAAAGCAAGCGGTGTTGGGAAATGCGAATGAAATTTGACGGCCGTGTGAAAAAGGTCCTCACCCCGTTGAAGAACAAGGTCCAGCTGTGGTAGATATTTGTCCTTTAAGATAAGAAAATAAAGGAGATTTCCATGGCTGAACTGCCACGTGTTCTGGGTGATAGATTGTGCGTACTGGGACACGATTTATTTTTAACCTACCTGGTCAAAGGAAATCCATGCACACTGCTCGACCTGGGAGTCAGCGCCACGGTGCCGTTGATCGAAAGGCAGATGGATGAGCTTGGGTTCAAAAATGAAGACATCGGAAACCTCGTGATACTGCACGCCCACTGGGATCATGTCTGCGGCCTTCCATACATGTGCAGGCTTTTTCCCCAGGCGACCGTGCTGGGATCCTCGAAAGCGCAGGAAGTGCTTTCCAAACCAAAGATCGTCGGCCGGTTCAGAAAAAACGACGAGCGTTATTGCGCCTATTTAAAAGACAAAAACCTTTTTCATGCATTGCCCGATTTCCTTGAATACAACACGATGGCCGTCGACAGAATCATCCAGGACAATGAAACACTTGACCTTGGAGGCGTGGAAATCCGTTTTCCGGCAACTCCCGGTCACAGCCCCTGCAACCTTTCAGCTTATATACCGTCCGAGAAAGCGACGATCGTCTCCGATGCCGTCGGCTGCTATGATCCGCGCACAGACGAGGTTCTCCCGCTTTTTTTCCAGAGTTTTCAAAAAACAATGGAATCACTCGACCTTCTGGAGGGTCTGAACGCGCACCTCGCGGCCCATTGCCACGATTCGGACATGATCTTTACATGCCCGGATGTGGTCGCCTTTTCCTATAGCCGCATCAGGGAGGAATTAACCCGCTTGAAAGAGGAAATAAAACGGATGAGCGCGGCCGGCTGCAGCAACCCCGAAATGGAGGAAAAACTCTTCAGGGCGACTTACCGTGGTTTCATCGCCCGGATGTATCCCCCCGATTATATAAGGAGGCTGGCACCGCTGCTGTTGAAGGCGATCGACGGATAGCCGAGATGACAGCCGGAGAACTTTTACGAGGCAGCAACACCGATGAGTTCGTAAAAAGTCAAAACAACTATGTCCCTCGGGGTCGGGGTCGGAAGTTGACCAGCGAGCTTTTCGACCCCGATACCGATCCCGACCCCGACGCCGATAAGGAGGAGATGGTACATCTCTCGAGACCATCAACCCCGGCCCCACGATAAAACCGGATTTTTCACGGACGAACAAAAAACCGCCATTTGCAGAACATGTCTTCAGGGTGCGGGTCAGGAGGTGCGAAAAGGCATTCGACACGGATGGATTTATCAACCGCGGCGGCGATCCCTTCGAATTCCCCCCGGTGCATTTCCTTGCAGTTAAACTCACCCAGCCCCCGCCTGAGCCTTGCCACCTGGGTCGGACAGGAAGGAACCGAAAGGAGCACCTCGTCCTCCTTTTCTTCAATATGGTAACCCACGAGAATGCACCACGGAAAAAGCTTGAGGACTTTGACAAATCCCGAAAGCCCCTTCTCTTCGATACCGAACCGGGAGATGATATCTTTCGCTCCCATTCCGGCCACCCGGCCCCACACTTCTTCGTTGATGGATTCCGCGGTCTGCTGCCCGTAATGCTCGGCCACACGGATGAACCAGAACGCATCCACCACCCGGTAGTGCCACAACAAAAACCGGAGATAGGCACGAAGGCCTTCTTCGTTCATTTTTTCAAGATTACCAAGGTCCACGGTCTCCTCCTTTTCTATTCTTTTTAAACTGCCTCACCAACCGTGTCGCGTGAATGAACCTCGAACCAGGCCTTAAGTACGGCATGCGCCAGGGTGGCAAGCGGGATCGCGAAAAAAAGCCCCCATATTCCCCAGATGCTTCCAAATACCAGCACCGCCGATATCACCGCCACAGGATGCAGGTTGACAACCTCGGAGAGAAGAAGCGGCGCAAGCAGATTTCCGTCCAGAAGTTGTATAATCGAATAAGCCAGCAATGCATAGGCCAGGTCCGCGGAAAACCCCCACTGATAAAATCCGATCAAGGTGACAGGCAGATACATTACCGTGACACCTATATAAGGGACGATGACGGAGAGCCCGACAAAAAGAGAAAGAAGCAGTGCAAAATCCATCGCCAACAGCGTGAATGTGGCGTAGCTAACCGCCCATACAATGATGATCTCCCAGATTTTGCCCCTCACATAGTTGCTCACCTGCTGATTGACCTCGTGCCACACCGATGTAGCGAGGCCTACATTCTCCGGAAGCAGATTCTTTATCCAACCTATTATAGCAAATTTATCTTTAAGGAAAAAAAATACCAGCAGCGGTACGAGAATTACATACACCAGGAATTCAATCAAACCTCGAACAGAAGCCACTGACACAGACAGCAGTCTCTGTCCTAATTTACTTAATTCAGGACCGAAAAATGCTATGAGCTGCCTGATCTGATCCTCGGTTATCACTTCGGGATATCGGTCCGCCAGGTGGAGCAACTCTCTCTGGCCCCTTGAAATCATCGCCGGCAGTCGCTGGAGAAGGTCCCCGACTTCCCGGGAAAGAAGCGGGAAAAGCCCTAACAGGAGCACCAGGAGGCCTGCCATAAAGAGCAGGAAAACGATAAGCACCGCGATCTTTCTTGGCACTTTCAGGCGCTGGAGCGGGCCCACCATTCCATCCAGCAGGTAAGCGATCACGATGCCGGCGAAGACGGGAACAAGTGCACTCCCAAGGAGATAGATAAAAGTGAAGATGAGCAACAGAAGGAAGCCCAGGATAAAAATCTGCGGATCATATAGGTATCGCTGAACCCAGCTTTTGATCACATCCTTCATGTTTGTGCAGGCCCCGTGACTTTCCAACCCGATTGCAGTTCCTTTCTATTGCGGAAAACTTGCGGCCGACCGGCCGTTCTCTCTGCATCAATATAAAAACATCGGCTTTTGTCAAGAAATTTGCACGGCGGACCGATATATCCGTAAATCAAGAAGGCGAAACAGCCTCCCTGACGCGCGACATCAAAAACATTGCAAGGATGCTCATGAAGAGGCAGATGACGAAGCTGTGAGTGTACACACTGGTTGTATCCGCCAGGAAACCGCCCATCCAGTGCACCACCACCGCTCCGAGACCGTAAAAGGGTGTCCACGCCCCGATCACGGAGGCCATGAATTCCCTGGGGAAATAATCCCCGGCGCATATGCCGTACAAGGGGAAGGTAGCACCGTAAAACGTCGCCATCACACCGATGGATACGCACAGAAGCGCCCATGAATCCGCCGCGAGAAGGACCCCCGCCAAGCTTGCGGCGATAACCC
>DSCZ01000437.1 GCA_011048855.1 Desulfobacteraceae bacterium
GGATTATCCATTCAGGGAAATTATCCGAGAGGATGACAAAGAGCTTTTCATTCATATCCCGGTGTCGCCGGAAGCTGATTTTTTGGATGCGAAAGGATTTAACCACTCGCTTTCGCAACTCGGAATACAGGTTTCAACCGGCCCAGTCGTGGATTTCCGGATGAAGGACCATCTGAGGGCCATGCCTGAGGCCGGAACTGTTCCGTTGTTGTACCCATGCCATTTCAAGGGGCAGTCCATACAATGGCCAATCGAAAACGGGAAAAAGCCCAATGCGATCCTAAATAACCAGAACACGAAAAAATGGCTATACCCGAATGGTTTTTATACTGTGGTCCGCCGTTTCTCCTCAAAAGAGGAAAGGCGAAGGATTGTGGCGAGCGTTGTTGACCCTGCTGCGTTTGGTGAAGCCGAGAAGCTTGGTCTGGAAAATCACCTAAATGTTTTCCATTGCGATAAGAAGCCGTTATTGGAGACGCTTGCAAGAGGGCTCTCCGTCTTTCTCAATTCGACGTCCGTTGATGGAAATTTCCGTCGATTCAGCGGCCACACGCAAGTCAATGCTACCGATCTTAGGCTTATGAAGTATCCTAGCCGCAAAGCCCTCATTGATCTTGGCAAATGGGCGATTAAACAGAAAGAGTTAACTCAGGATATGATCGACGAAGAAATGGAGAGAATTTCTGAATGAACAAGACCAACAACCATAACCACATCAGGGATGCGATCAATATCCTGGCAGCCCTCGGAATGCCACGCGCGCAGCAAAACGAGCGTTCTGCGCTCTGTCTTCTTGCCTTGCTGAATCTTACGCCCGAAAAGAAGTGGAAGGAGTCCGAAAAACCGCTGATCGGAATAACTCCCATCATGGATTGGGCGCGTGAGCACTATCAAAAGGACTACGCCCCAAATACGCGGGAAACCGTCAGGCGGCAAACCATGCATCAGTTCGTGGATGCAGGAATTGCAGTTTACAATCCAGATAAACCCGACCGACCTGTAAACAGCCCGAAAGCGGTTTACCAGATTGAAGATACCGTTCTGGAGTTGCTACGTTCTTTCGGCACTTCTGCGTGGCATGACAACCTGACTTCCTACCTTGCTGACCGAGAGACCCTTGCGGCGCGATATGCAATGGAACGGGAACAGAATAGGGTTCCCGTGAAGATAGCCAAAGGCAAGGAGATCTCCCTAAGTCCTGGTGAGCATAGTGATTTGATACGAGACATTATCGAGGAATTCGGCCCTCGATTTGTTCCCGGTGGGGTGCTGCTCTATGCTGGCGACACAGGCGATAAGTGGGGATATTTCGATGCGCCGCTGCTTTCCGATCTCGGCGTCAGTGTCGATTCTCACGGGAAAATGCCCGATGTAGTTTTATTCTGTCCGAAAAGAAAATGGCTGTTTCTTGTTGAATCCGTTACCAGCCACGGCCCTGTGGATGGCAAAAGGCATGCAGAGCTATCACTGCTTTTCGCGAATTCCAAAGCTGGCCTTGTCTATGTCACCGCCTTTCCGAATCGTTCCATCATGGGTCGGTATCTTGGAGAAATCGCATGGGAAACGGAAGTCTGGGTGGCTGACGCGCCTTCCCATCTGATTCATTTCAACGGGGAGAGGTTCCTCGGACCTTACAAAGACTGAACAACTACCACCTTTCCCGGCCATTCACGACCCAATGCCGGTTTGGGCAAGATTTCATAGTTTGCCCCGGATCTGCTGGTAAATCCACTTTCTCAGCGTTTCCTCGGTGGGCAGACGGATCAGTGCCTTGACGATCTGCTGCTTGTTCTTCAGCGGGCCTATGTGGTGCTTCTTCTTAGCATTGATCAGGGACGTGCCTTGAAGCGCCTTGTGATCGACGCCGGGTTCCAGATCGTCGAGCAGGTCGATCACGTACTGTTTGGTCATGTTGTAGGACACGCCCTTGGCCTTGGCCATCTCCTGAAGTTCGACCACGGTAAGGTCATGTAGCCCGCCGCTCGGCGGAATTTTCTTGAGCTTGATAATTCAGGGACAGACTACGAAACCCTCACGTCATGTGTCAATATTTCTCGATTAAGATTGTTGTGCGGGGTGTCGGATTGAGGGAGATTCCTGGGCTTGGGACCGCGTTTTTTCGGACGGACAGAACGGTTCAATTGCGCTCGCGCGTTCAACCAATCCGGCCTTGACCGGATTACGCTCCACATACCGCACTGCTGCCCACAAATGGGCGTCATTCAACGGACAAGAGTACAACCGACCCTGCCATGCATGCCCGGAAAGGCCGGTGCGGCTGTTGAAATACATCGCAGATACGCTTCCCGGTCGGCGTCCGTCTCAAAAATATCCGAACGCCGATTCCCGCGTTGCTCTATGTGATGCGGATACCCCGGTACGACGCTGCGCGCCACGCTGCCCATGCCAAGAGTATGGCATAACAACACGCACCATACAGCCTATTTTCGTAGTCTGTCCCCAAAATAACCTAATGTTCTCTACGGCGTATCCATCGGAAGCAGGGAGAAAGCCAGCATTATGGCTACACGGGCAATCACTTTCGGTAACTTTGCTTTCTCAAGAGCGAGAATCTATGATGTCGCCTTAATTGTGTGCGAGGTGAACTAATGTTTGCTTTCTATTTACTTGGAGCGGGATTTTCAAAACCGGCAGGACTCCCGCTCGGATGTGAGATCTTCACCGAGGTAATGCGACGGATCAAGCAAACTGACGCCGTTGTGTATAGGAACATAGTCATGCCGGACGTGCGGGAATTCCAGCGCTTTCAAAGACGAGCGAAAGGGATTAAGGCAAGCGAAGTGACTATCGATCTGGAAGAGTTTATGACTTTTCTTGATATCGCTCACGGGCTAGGATTTGAGGGGAGCAATCACTGGTCTTCTCAGGGAAACAGAACCCAACTTGTCATCAGGAACTACATCGCACGAGTTCTTTACGAAGCGCAGTCCAAGATGTCTCCGCCGACGCAGGAACTCTATGATCGTTTTGCCAATCATTTGCAGCCTCATGACGTAGTTCTAACATTCAACTATGGTACAGTGCTTGAACAATCGCTTAGGAGGATAGGGAAACCGTTTCGCCTTTTTCCGTGCAGGTTCATGGAATGCGGAGAAATGTTTGATATTGTTGATAGCACGCGAGCGGAAGTTGTGATTTTGAAAATGCACGGTTCCATTAACTGGTTCTTTATACCGGATTTTCAGAAGCAATGCTCATCCCCAACTGACGCGTTAACATCGTCCCTCGTTAGGCACAAGCACTCACTTCATCCTCAGCACATAATTGAAGGGCCCTTTCCGGACAGTTCTGCCTTGCGGCACGTCTATAGAATTGATAATCTGGACAAGTATTTTGCTTGCGTCCACTCTGTGAGTGATGCTCCGTTGTTAGTTTCGCCCTCCCATGCGAAGTTCTTCTACCTACAACCATTGGTCGATTTCTTCTATGGCTTGTATCAAACGGGCGGCTACAACCGCGAGATGAACATTATCGGGTTCTCAATGCCCGAGCATGACCAGTATCTCCTCCAAGCGGTATATCAAATTGTTCGCAACTACCAGAACATGAGTCTTGGCCGGCGCTACCCGAAAAGGCGTCTCAGAATTGTTGATTATCGCAAGACGCCTAGAGAGCAGGATTCGCTAAGAGGAAGGTATCGTTTTGTGAATTGGGGCAAAGCCAGCGTGTTTTGGGACGGTTTCGGCCACGATGCCATCGATTTCCTGGCCAGATAGAGTATGTGCAGTTCTGTCAAAGGACTTATTGGTAGATTTCCGCAATCGCTACTGACAAAGTAATCCCTATGCTTGCCCAGAAGACATTTGAACGTTGAATGGAGGTGCTGCAGCGGCCGCTTGGCGTTCCCAATCGGTTCCGTGATCACAGGCATGACGGACATGATTTCCTCGCGCGTGCCCCCCGGAAGGCAGGTGCTTGAAAGCATGCTATTGGGGAGGGATCGCGATATTTGTAAACGTTTTTTCTCTCCATTGAGATTTTGTAATCAAAATTGTGACTCTGGAACGATATTTGAC
>DSCZ01000350.1 GCA_011048855.1 Desulfobacteraceae bacterium
CAATACACCCATATACTTTTCAGCATGTTTCAGTAATTCTGCGACGTTAAAATCGGGTACCTTCCCGAGCCGGAAACAGCCTCCCCCGCCAGTAGACACAATTTGTGTACGGCGTTTAAACGTCCCGGCTACTTTCGAGCGACTGGACTGTTATGTGGAAATTTAGAGAAAAACTTAATTATTATGAAAGATTACGAAGATCCCTTTATGAAGTCCTTCGAGATTCGCTCGAACGCAGACTCATGAAGCTTTCCCTGGTTGACTCTTATTACAAGTACGAAAAGAGTGATGTTGACTATTCTTTTCTCGAAAAAAGCGAGCTCAAGCCGCGATGCAGAAAAATGGAAAAAGAATGTGACATATTCAATACTTTCCTGGTGATATTCAGCGAAGGAGTTGTCAGCAACAATCTCAAAAACTACCTTAGATTTTTCCCTGAAAACAGTGTAATCAAAAAGAATTTAGCCTACCTTGCCAGCTATTCACTATACAATCGTTTTCACCTTAATATGCGTTATTTCGAAACGCCCGGATTCCTTGATCTGGCAGAGGAACTATTGAAAGTTGATTACGCTTTGTTGATTCAACCAGATTCTCTATTAAAAAAGAAAAATCGATATTCATTGACTCATTTTCACGTTAAAGTAGACTGGCCGATTGCCGATGCGGCTGAAGATTTGGGTAAATATCTTCGTTACATTCAAAACAACCTTTACGAAAACGGAGATGAAACCGCAAGGATTCTCCAGAACAAATTATTCGAATATTACGGATGCCACCACAACGTGGGAGGCAGAAGAACCGCTGGATTAATCGCGGCACAGCTCCTCAGGAGGATGGAGACCATTTCGACGGTGTATGTTTCCAGCTCCGAGGCTCGAGCAATGTATAAGTACAATGAGAGAGGTGTGTCCAAATTCTTCCTTATGAGAATGGAACCCGAGCAGGCTGAAGCACTTGCAAAGAAAGAAGGTCTGAGCATGGCCTCCTTTTCAGGTGACTACCTTTACCAGACCAAGGATTCACATTATATAGCCATCGCGGAAACACTCTATGAATACACGACCCATTCCAAGCCTCCTGAAGACGGAAAACTCCGTAAAATCAGGGCTGCTTATCACTGGTTGAAGCTGCAGGAAGAGTTGCTCCACCCAAAAGAAAACTCTCTTTCGGCGACTCCTATAACGATAGAATGGGTATATGCCGGAACATAAAAGCATCGTCCTTCTAAAAACCTTGACCACCGTGGCGAATTTCCGCTATGAAATTGCACATGAAAACAGCCGCAGCCTTTGCATACCATACTTTGAACAACCCGAAGCCCGCCTCCAGGAAGGATATTCATAATGTCGCAAAAGCCGATAGTCACCAGATTTCCGCCCAGTCCAACTGGTTATTTGCATATCGGAGGGGCCCGCACAGCTCTTTTCAACTGGCTTCTAACCCGCCGGCACGGAGGAAAATTCATACTTCGCATCGAAGACACCGACACCCAGAGATCGACACCTGAAGCAACCCGGGCCATCATTGAATCCATGGAATGGCTCGGGCTCGACTGGGATGAAGGCCCATATTTTCAATCCCAGCGTTACGATCTTTATAATCAAACCATAGAGGGGCTGCTCGTAGAAGGCAAAGCCTACCACTGCCATTGTTCTCCGGAGGACCTGGAAAAAATGCGGGAGGAGGCTTCGTCAAGGGGTCTTAAACCCAAATATGATGGTAGATGCCGTGATCTCGGGCTGGGCCCCTCCCCTGGTTCGGTGGTAAGATTAAAAACTCCGACTGCCGGCTCAACCCGCTTCAACGACCTGGTTAAAGGAGCGAAAAGTTTCGACAACCGTGAACTGGACGACTTGATCCTCCGCAGATCCGATGGAAGCCCTACCTACCACCTCGCCGTTGTGGCCGACGACATAGCACTGGGGGTAAATCTTATCATCCGAGGCGAAGATCACGTGATGAACACCCCCCGTCAAATTCAGATTTACCAGGCACTTGGGGAAGCAATACCGGACTATGCTCATGTGCCGATGATACTGGGTCCGGACAAAAAACGGCTCAGCAAACGCCATGGAGCGATGTCCGTACTGGCATACCGTGATATGGGGTACCTGCCGCAGGCATTGCTCAATGCGCTGGTGCGCCTTGGCTGGTCCTACGGTGATCAGGAAAAATTTACGATGGAAGAAATGATTGAAAAATTCAGCCTGGAAAATGTCGGAAGATCCGCCGGTGTTTTCAACACTGAAAAACTCCTGGACTTGAACGCCAAATATATCCAGGAATCCGACGATGAATACCTGGCCGTCCAGGTTGCACCATTTCTTGAAAAACTGGGTTTTTCCAATATTCCAGAAAATACATTGTCCGCCGCCGTCGGCACGCTGAAAGTCAGGAGCAAAACCCTGGTAGAAATGGCTGAAAAAGCCGCATTTTATTTCATTGAAAACGTGCAGTTCGACTCCAAGGCCTCAGGAAAATTCCTGACCGGCGAAAGCCGGCCGATCCTGGAACCGATGCTCGAACGACTCGAGTCCCTAGGCTCGTTCACCGAACGTGACCTCGAGGGGATGTTCTCGGAATTCATAGAGCAATCAGGCATGAAAATGAAAGTGATAGCCCCGCCTCTCCGGGTGGCGCTGACAGGAACCACGGTCAGTCCTGGGCTCTTTGAAGTGATGCGTGTATTGGGAAAAGAAAAAACAATCCGAAGAATCGAGCGGGCGATCGGGCACATCAATGAAAAAGATGCAGGCGTTGGCTGAACGTGTTTTACCGAACCGTCAATCCACGTACACCGGCTCTCTTAATATCAACTTCACTGCTTCGGCTGCGTGAGCGGCAAGTTCCGGATGGGTTTCGGTCAGACCGGCCACCTGCCTCAGATGATCTGCGGTCCTTGTCATTAAAGAAGCCAGATCTCCCTCGTTCGCCCGTACTGTTTCCAGAAGCCGATCCCACAAGCATCCCGAAGCCCACATGTAAACCGCCTCTGCCGGCCAGAAAAGAAGCGGCGGAGCATCGAACCCTCTAAGACGCAGTAAATCCCTTAATGGTTCTATCGCGGCCGCTACGCGGCGGAACAGTTGTTCAGCCTCATCCGACTCTCCTCGACTGGCTGTATCTATTTCGATGCCCCTGTCCCAGACAAAAGGAGCCAGAGCGGAGGCCAAAGCGGCCGGTGAAGCATCGTCCAGGCATTGCCTGCGGATAGCCTCGGCAATTAAAAGCGGCTGATCCACGCGCAGGTTGCACGCCCAGTAACCATCGGGCGTAAGACTCCCTCCGCCCGATGCAAAACCTGTATCATAGAGGAATCTCAGATGTCGCCGAAAACTTATCCATAGACCGGCCCGCGTACGTTCCATCAGCGGAAAAAATCTCAGGAACTCCCCGATCGGCGAACCGGGATCCATCCGGCCGGCCCCATGACACACTGAAAAATGCGGGCATTCTTCACAGGGCATTTCCCTGACCATTTTGTTTAAACGGCCGACTTCCGTCTTCTCTTCATCATCCTGATCCTTTTGCGGTTGGCTGAGTAAAGCCGGATTTATCGAGTTCGCAAGGCCGGCCAACTGTCTCCTGCTGCAATCTTCCGGGATTTCTATGCGCTCGGTGAAAAAATGTTTTATTCTCTCGGGACTGATTCGGGTCAGCCTGGCCTTTTTCCATGACTTATCATCGGCCTGGCTGACGGGGCAAACTTGGTAGATTCTGCTTTCTCCGGAAACTGAAACCCTGCAGACAAGATAAATCCTGCCGTTTCTGTGTTCTACTATCATACCAGGTTCGAGTTCACGAAGCATTGTCTGGTGCCCGTCCGATCGCCGCCGGGCAAGCGCCTTGATCCGATCTCTCAACCCGGAGCGTTCACGAACGTAATCCGCGATCGCAGATGGATCCCCGCTGTCGCACCGAGCTTCAGGCAGCATGCTTTTTATCGATTTAACCAGCCTTTCCCACCTTTTATTCAATGCAGGGGATATTTCACGACTCTGGTACGCCGCAAACGAACGATCAAGC
>DSCZ01000260.1 GCA_011048855.1 Desulfobacteraceae bacterium
CGACATCGAGAACGATCGCTTCATACGCACAACAGACCCTGAACACATCGCGGTGGTCGAGCAGATTTTGAACCGGGTGAACGATAATGGAGACATTTACTTTGCAGAGTATGAGGGGCTCTATTGTGTTGAATGTGAAAGGTTCTATACCGAGCGGGAGCTTGTAGACGGGAAGTGCCCGGACCATCAGACGATCCCGAAGGTCATCAAAGAGGCGAATTATTTTTTTAGAATGAGCAAATATCAGGATTGGCTCATAGAGCATATAAACGAGAATCCGGATTTTATCCGGCCGGAACGCTACCGAAACGAAGCATTGAGTTTTTTGAAAGATCCGCTCGAGGACCTGTGTATATCGAGGCCTAAGTCGCGCTTGACATGGGGCATAAGCCTTCCTTTCGATGATAGGTTCGTTACCTATGTCTGGTTCGATGCGCTGATAAACTATGTCTCCGCGCTGGGTTACCCGGGCGGTGACCTGTTCCGTAAATTCTGGCCGGTAAGCCGGCACCTGATCGCAAAAGATATATTGAAACCCCATGGCATCTACTGGCCCTGCATGCTTAAATCCGCCGGCATCGAGCCGTTTCAGCATCTCAATGTTCACGGCTACTGGAATGTGAACGCCGGTAAAATGTCCAAAACCGTCGGAAACGTTGTAAAACCGCTGGACCTGGTGGGGGTCTACGGGCTCGATCCGTTCCGCTATTTCCTGTTGCGTGAAATGGTTTTCGGCCTCGACAGTGAATTCAGCGAGCAGGCCCTGGTTGCCAGGATCAACTCGGATCTCGCTAACGATCTTGGAAACCTTGTCAGCCGCAGCCTGACGATGATCCAGAAGTATTTCAATGGAGAATTGCCGGAGCCTCAAACCGAAAGCCGGGAAGATCTTGAATTGAAAAATGCGGCGCTTGAGCTGGTGGGAACCTATGAAAACTTTATGATGGAACTGGGCTTTCACAAAGCGCTGATCGCGGTATGGGAATTCATCAACCAGGTGAACCGCTATATCGTCGCCATGGAGCCGTGGGTGCTCACCAAGACCGATAAAGGCCGGCTCGCGACGGTGATTTTCTATATCTATGAGTCTTTGAAGATCGTATCGGCTCTGATCTGGCCCTTCATGCCGGGATCCGCCGAACGGCTGCAGGGGCAGCTTGGTATTGAAGTGCGGGGAAGCAGCCTTACGCTTGATCTGGTCCGTAAATGGGGCGATGGCAAGCCTGCAGGGGCCGTCCTTAAGGGAGAAGCCCTGTTTCCCCGGGTGGAGACAAAATCCGAACCCGGACCGGAGAAAAAGTCCCCCGGGTTTTTGCCTGAAATCGAGTTTGATGAATTTCAAAAGATCGATATCCGTGTGGCCACTGTGATTGCCGCCGAGCCGATTCCCAAGTCCAGGAAACTTCTGAAGCTGACGGTGGATGCCGGTGAAGAGAGGACCGTGGTTGCAGGCATCGCCGAGCATTATACGCCGGAGGATTTGGTCGGAGCCCAGGTGGTGATCGTCGCCAATCTGAAACCGGTAAAGCTGATGGGCGTGGAATCCCGGGGGATGGTTCTGGCCGCCTCCGATGAAACCGGGGTACGGTTGCTTTCCCCCCGGGCTGAGTGTAAACCGGGCTGCAAGGTTCGATAGTGAAGATTGCCACTTTCAATACCAACTCCGTGCGCGCGCGGTTGCCGGTTATCACCGGTTGGCTCGGCCGGGAGAAACCCGACCTGCTGTGCCTCCAGGAAACCAAGGTGCAGGATGAGATGTTTCCTGCCGGGGATTTTGAGGACTCGGGGTACCATGTGGTTTTCAGCGGCAGGAAATCCTATAACGGGGTGGCGGTTGCGGCCAGGGAGGCTTTGGAGGTGCTTCGCCGTGATCTCTTTAAGGAAGACGAAGGGCAGGCGAGATTCCTGGAAGTCATATACAGCGGCTTAAGGGTGATAAATGTTTATGTGCCCCAGGGCTTCGAAGTGGGGAGCGATAAATTCGCCTACAAGCTCCGCTGGCTCGAGGCTCTTCATTCATATATCACCGGCCGTTTCGACCCGGCTTTCCCGCTGGTGGTCCTCGGAGATCTCAACGTGGCGCTCACAGCCCGGGACGTCTACGATCCGGAGCATTTCGCCGGAAAAGTGGCTTTTCATCCAGACGAACAGGCAATCCTGCGCAGTCTGCTTGACTGGGGCCTTGTGGATCTTTTCCGGAAACACGAGCCAGGCCCGGGGCACTATACATTCTGGGACTACCGCATGCCGAACGGTGTCAAGCGCAACCTCGGCTGGCGCATAGATTACATCCTGGCGACCCCTCCCGTGGCGGAGCGCTCGATCGCCGCATGGATCGACCGGGATGCGAGACTTCTCCCGAAACCATCCGACCATACGTTCCTTACCGTTGAAGTTGATTTTCATTCGTAAAAAACTATAAAGATTTTCCCAGTGCCCACCCGGTATTTCCGTCTACTCCTCCTGGAGTGCCGAAATGAAATTTTGGCCTGGCCCGCACGGCTGGTGTAAGTGTTGGTGTCGGTGGCGTATGTTTTCCTTTTGGATTCCGAATAGCAGCTCCCATCCGGCATTTCCGGATGGCTACTAGATAGTGCCCATCCGGAAATGCCGGACGGGCACAGCGAAGTTTCCAGATCGGAAATGAGGCATTTTGTCCAAGATCAAGAAAATCAAGGGGTTGTGCGGAGACGTACTGGAATACGTCGCACAAGCAAGCCCGCAGATTGACGAAGAGATTGGGCAAAAGGACCATTTCCGGATGGAAACTAGATAGAAAAGTGGCGTCCCCAAGGGGATTCGAACCCCTGTCGTCCCGACTGAAGTCGGGATGTCCTTCTCCGCAAGGAAGCATTGACTGGAGGTAAGGTAGGAAGGAAAAAGTGGCGTCCCCAAGGGGATTTGAACCCCTGTCGCAGGCGTGAAAGGCCTGTGTCCTGGACCTGGCTAGACGATGGGGACGCAAGCAGTTAAGCGTTGCGGTGTTTGGTCATCGTCGGGGCGTCCGCCCCGGATGGTCCTGATATTTTCCCGTTTCTAAAACGCTCGCCCGGCTGTACCCGGGGAAGCGGTTTTTTTTCGTGGTGGGCCGTGCGAGAATCGAACTCACGACCAACGGATTAAAAGTCCGCTGCTCTACCAAACTGAGCTAACGGCCCGGCCGGGAATTAATCTTACTAACAGGATGAAGAACAAATGTCAAAACAATTTTGACCGATCAGCTAAAAGTTCACCTTTTGTGCTCCTTGCGGCCCAAGACACGTCCGACCCGGGGGCATTCAAATCCTCGGCGAGAGGAAAAACCGAAAGAGTCCACCGGGGTTTGGTCGGAGGTCGTGATGTCTCCATCGATTTCGAGCTGCATTACGATGTCTTGACCGTTCATCAACGATGAATGTTTCATCAGGTTTCTCCGTAACCCCCATCTAAATCCACCATCTAATTTCTCGATGAGAAATAACAGAGATGAATTTGGGGTGCTCCCTGGCCACCAGGAAGATGTCAGATGCAAGGCGCCGCATCGAAGATCCCGCTGTTTTGTGCGGGGGAAGCGACCAGTGAGGCGTATAATACGCCGCAGGTCGAAGATCCCGACCCTTCGGGGGAGGAGCGAGCGAAGGCAACATGGCTGCTTGCATCCCGCTACGCGGGGAGATGACGTCTTGATGGTGGATCATGACCCCATTGGATATGTTGACATACAGCACACATCGTGCTTAAATTTCAATATGCCCTATTATAAATGGAATTATGAGAAAAATGAGAGGCTTAAGGCTGGGCGTGGCGTCTGTTTCGAACAGGTCGTTCTGCATATTGAACAGGGTGACCTGCTTGATGTTGTCGAGCATCCGAATAAATTTAAATATCCAAATCAACATGTATTGATTGTCAAAATCGAGAGCTATGTGCTCTGGCTCAAGAAAAATCGGACAAAAAAGAGTGGAAATTACCCTACACCCTCCCTGCCCAGTCTGGTGATTGTTCTTAGCGGCCTTCGGCAGAAAAAGGAGAAAGTTGTCAATAGTTCC
>DSCZ01000261.1 GCA_011048855.1 Desulfobacteraceae bacterium
ATACAGAGAAGCTTTTAATCTTTGGACGACCGACAAGGGAAGGGGACACATCTATTTCTATATTGGACATTGTCTTGAAGCAACAGCAGAAAACGAGGAAGCGCTTGCCGCGTTCCGAAACGCGCTGCCTTTTCTGGGAGAAAGCAGTGAAAAGGGAAAGGAAACTTTGAGAAGGATTGAAGTGCTTTCATCGGAAATGTATAACAAGGCACGTCGGTTTGATGAAGAGGCCCGATCCAGCGGGTACGAATCCGGTAAGAGCAAAGAAGCGGTGAGCGCTTATCAGTCATACCTGGAGCATGCGAAACCCTCGGTTCAGCGGACGAACGAGGTGGAAGGACGAATCAGGTTTCTGACGAGCCAGATAGAGGAGAAAACAGGCGACACTGCGGCGGCAGCTTCCCCCACCGAGCAGGCCGTCGCGCAGGTTGAATCAGGCGCAGAAGACGGCACTGCCTCGCCGGATAAGACAGAGACGGAAAAAGATCCGAAGGAACAAGTCGTGAAAGCACTGACCGACAAGCTGGTGGAATCCACGGCGACGCCGGATGCCGACAAAAAAGCCGCGTCAGAGAAAAAACCGGATGACAAGAAAAAAGTCGAAGAAAAAGCATCACAAAAAAAGAATACCCCCGGTTTTTCCCTGGTTGCTTCCTACCAGATGAAGCATGTCAAGCGGAGCGGAAAGATGGTCTACCACATGAACCACTATCGCACCGAAACCCAGGCTTTTTCCATGACCGAAAACATAGGGGATCTTTATCGGCGGTATGGAAAGGACCCCCGGATATTCCGGGCCGTGAATATCGACGATCCGGTATTCAAACAGCGGGAAATCCATGTGACTCTTGACGGCCAGGATTCGAAAACATTCGGAAAGCACATGAATTTTGTAACGGTGCAGATGAAAAAGCGCCACCAGTCGGGCGATGTGACCACGGACGAGGTGGTAATCACCCCTGAACGATTCAACCAGAGCGGGAACGCGTTCAACCTGCTCTATGGCTGGAAAGGGGACAACGATCGGGAAGACTGGTTGAACTATACCATAGAAACCCTCTGGTCTTTTCACGGGGGAATGGAGATCAGGATTCCCCCGACGACGTATGACAGTGCCATGGTGGCCCTCCAACCTCCGCACCGGTACCGTATCGTGACAGTGGAGGGCGAAGGAGAAGAGTTGAATGCCGCCGGTGTTCGCCATGCCGTGATAACATTTACGAGCTGTGTCGCCGGAGAACCGGTAACGACCGAGGCAACGATACGCAACAAAGGGCCGGCCTCATCAATGATGCTGGATATACCCGAAGACCGGGATGCACCGCCGCCTTCCGTCAGCATTACCTGGTATCTTCAAGGCGGCAAGGTTGTCACGGCGCCTCCCCGCGAGCTTGAAGGAAATCTCATTTACTGGGATGAACTCCCGGACAGAGGGGTGTAATCATGTTCAGAAAATATTGCCTGATGTCACTGCTTATTATGGCCGGATTCATGATTTCGGCCTGCCCCGCCGGTGCCCTGGTAAATTACGAGTCAGGGCAGTTGGAGATCAACGGCGTCCTCCTTCTTCAGGATGCCGGTGACCCGAACGCCTATTATTATCTGCCTCCTGCCCCGCGGGTTTCCACAAAACCGGATGGTTCGCTGGAACTGTCAGTAGTGAAGTTTATAGATCCCGACGGAGAAACAAGCGGAGGGCTTTTTCACATACTGGTCGCTTTCAGCCTGCCGCCCGATGAACTGGAAGCCCTTCGCAAGGAATTAAAGTCTGAGCAGCCTGATGCAAAACTCCTTGGTCCGGTTCCTCTGCAACAGGACCAGGAAGGAAGCTTTGCAATCATCTCGGGGACCCTTTCAGATGAAGGCTTCACGGAAAGCCTGATAAGCAGCGGCAAGGCCCCGGTAACCCCCGGTTCAAAAGCGGCCGTAGCCGCGACCCTGACCCCCCATGGCGCCACGCTGCTCTGGGATTCACTGAACCGCCCGACCTCCGATGTTTCGATAGCCCTGAGCGCCTATTACGAAGCCATACTTCCCTCTTTCAATGCACGTATCCACGCGGACGTGAGCACCGTCTACACGCACTTTTCAAAGGTGCAGAGCGTGAAGAAACGATACACCAAGCGGCAGATCCGCGATATTGTTGACGAACTGGTTCGCACCGGCACCGTCGAAATCGATGTTCTCGATCGCCTTCCGGAAGATACTGCCAGCCAGGCCATGCAGGCCCTGGTGGACATGGTAAGCACCAAGCTGACGGAAATCATATTTGACACGACAACCGGGTTTACCGCTGTTCCCGAGAAAGAGGCTGCTGTTGAAAAGGGCCAGATCAAGGGACGCCAGAAAAAGGGATGGCTGGCGAAACTCTTTACCGGTACGGGTAATCAAAAATATTATACCGACGATCAATATGTCCTGAAACAGCGTGAAGACATAAACCGGGCCGTCTTCAGCATCAACCTGACCCGCCGGTCCGTGGTCAAGGTCCCCGTTTACACCGCGGGCAATATTTCAGGACTCTATCAGGAATTTAAGGATAATCCACGGCTGTTTCGGGTGGTGAATCTGGCTGACCCGGCCTTTCAAAAACGGGACATTTATTTTTGTATTGACGGAGATTTCAGCGGGGCATTTGAGGACATGATTAACTTTGCCGGTGTGGCGGTGCGAAAAGCTTACAGTGACCACGATGACGCCACGGGTGAAGTGATGTTCACCAGGGAGGACATCCGCGAAGGTCATCTCAGCAAATCCTGGACCTATGCTCGTCTCGGGCAGTCGGGAGAAGATTGGCTCAATTACCGGTATCGTACCAACTGGAGCATCCAGGGCAGACATACCATCAGCGACCCCGCTGATACTGATTCATGGAATGTCAGCAGCAACCCCATGGTTACCATTGCCCCGCCCCTGAGAAGACTTGACCTGGAAATAGACGCTGACCGCTTCCTTTTCGAAAACGCGGACATACGCAGTGCCATGATAGAGGTGCGTTATCACATTTTCGGACAGGTAAAAACGGAGCGCCTGGCAGTGATGCGGGCCACTGACGCTGATTCTTTCAGCACGGCTGCAGTTTTTCATGACCCGGAAGACCCGGTGGAATACCGGGTAAACTGGTATTCACGGACCGGCAAAAGTATCGAGGGGGAGTGGATTCCACTGGAAAGTTCATACCTCGTCCTGGTACCGCCGGAATTATAGTCTCGAATGGAAAGCCGTTCGGGTGGGCGGCTTTATGGGTGTTCACAATGTGGGCGCTCGACCTGTCGATAAAAAATAAAGATTAACATACATGGGGGTGTAACCATGCTGAAAAAAATCCCGATGGTAATAATCAGTGTAGTTCTTGTGGGCTTATGGATACAGAGTGCCGCGGCCAAACCCGTATTATTCGGGACACTGGGCGACAAAAAAATACACGAAAAGCGGTTGAAATCTCCCACGCTTCAGCCTTCCCTGACCGTACCGCCTGCAAAGGCAGTCAAGGAGGTGGGTGGGGTACAGTACGGCCGACACATTGACGTTAAACTGGGAGACGGTACTACTGTGCGCTGTTTCCCCGCGGCTACTAGCGATTCGGCCGTGACGTCAAAAAATTATTATTACTTGCCGGCCAATCCACGTGTCAGCGTTCATCCCGACGGCACCCCGAAGTTCTCCCTGGTCCGGTTTGTAACAGACAAAAGCCTGGAAGAAGGCGGCGCCGAAGGCGCCATTCTCCATTTCCTTGTTGAATACGGTCTAACGGAGGAACAGCAGAAAGAAACCCAGTCGCTGCTCGGGAAAAAGGTTAAAGGGGCAAATCTCAAGGGCGCCGTGCCCCTGGAAGGAGGCGCTGAGGGCAACAGCTTTCACGTGGTTTCAGCCACTCTGACGGATGAAGGCTTTGCCTCCACGCTGATAACCAGCGGCAAGGCCCCGGTAATGGAAGGGCAGTCCGTTGCCGTAGCGGCACGCCTGGATCAATATGGCGCCCAACTGCTCGCCAAGAGCCTGGAACAACCCACCACTGACATTTCTG
>DSCZ01000642.1 GCA_011048855.1 Desulfobacteraceae bacterium
GAGGCCTGAAAGGCCGTGTTCGATTCTCACCGCCGGTCCTTTCCTGAGTTTTTCGACGAGCCGGGCCCCTAGTTTTCCTTTCTCGGGGAGCCCTGTGAACAATTCGAGAAGGTCCTGGACGCCGTTGGTAATCTCCGCCAGGTGCCCGGCAGATGAAGGTTCGCAGCCGGCCTCCATGCCTTTGTCCGCCTTCCGCCAGTCGGCCGCCAGGTCCATCAACTGGTGGGAGCTCAGGTTGTCCCCGAAATAGGATGTGGCGACTTCATCGAGGCTGTGAGCTTCATCGAACAGAACCACCTGGCTGCGGGGGAGGATTTCGCCGAATCCTCCCTGTCTGACCTTGAGGTCGGCACACAGGAGGTGATGGTTTACAATGACGATCCGGGCCTCTGCAGCTCTCGCTCGCAGCCGTCCGAGAAAGCAATTTTCAAGAAACGGGCAGTCCCCGCCGAGGCATTGTTCCGAGGATGCTGAAAGTTCATCCCATAAAGGATCTCCGTCTGCCATCCAAGGGAGCTCGGCACGGTCTGCAAACCGGGTGGCGGAGAGCCAGCGCTCAATCCTTTTCTTCACACCGGCGGCAGCCGGAAAAAGTCGTTCGGAAAAAACCCTTTCGAAACGGTACAGGCAGAGGTAGTTCCTCCGCCCCTTCATCATCACCGCATCGATGCCTTTCAGCCCGGCGCGGCGCAAAAGAGGGATATCTTTGAGGTAAATCTGTTCCTGGAGGTTTTTGGTGCCGGTGGAAACCACGCATTTTTTTCGGCTGAGAACCAGTGGGACAAGGTAGCCGAAGGTCTTGCCGGTGCCGGTGCCCCCTTCGATCATCGCGTGCCTGCCGGAGCGAAGCGCCTCTTCGATAAGATGCGCCATTTCGACCTGGCTGGTTCTGGGTTCATAGCCTTCCACGGCGCCGGCGAGCAACCCTCCCGGCCCCAGTATTTCGTCGATTTCCTGTGACATCGGCATAATATAGGCGGTCGGCATTTTTGAGTCAATAATCACCGTTATAAAAAATATTTCTTGCTATTACGAAACGAAGTTCTTATGGTAACCAGAACATAAAGGCTCACCTTTATAGGGGGGGGCCGGTTTCGTTCTGAGGGAACATCCACTTGTTATCAGTGGCAACCTGAAGTTGAAACAATGAGAATCTAGTTGAAGGGAGGATGTCACTATGGCAAATGGAACAGTTAAGTGGTTTAATGACAGTAAAGGTTTCGGCTTCATAGAGCAGGAAGGCGGCGCCGACGTGTTCGTTCATCATTCGGCGATCAATGCAACCGGCTTCAAGTCACTCAATGAAGGCGATCGGGTTACCTTTGACATTGAGCAGGGCAATAAAGGTCCTGCTGCGGCCAATGTCAAGGTAGTTTAACGAAAAATTACAGCTTAGTTTGAAACAAGGGCATCCTCTCCAATCAAGGAGGGCATGCCCTTTTTTTGCGGTCGACAGAGGGCTTGTCCCTTAATGAGCGGACCTTCATTTTTTTCCCTTTTTGACTGTAAGTTTCATTAAAAGGGTAACCGCCACGCCGATCAGGAATGCCCCCAGGACGACAAATCCCCGTGACATCGATACGCTCCAGAGCAGAAATTTCACTTGGACCACCTGGGCGTTTTGAAGAATGAAAACGAGCAACAACGCAATCAGAATCCAGAAAACTATTTTTCGTACCATAATTGATCCTTGGAAGGTTGCATGGTTTATCGGCCTCGATTTGTTCCAATCCGTTTCATCCAGGGGCGAAAAGGCACCACCCTGGAGTATCTTCCTTTTATCACACATCGAGGTCCCATTACAGCTATAGATTGACTGACAGGCCTTCGGCAGGCTATCATCATCAAAATTGGACGGTGAATCTTCCCGTCGGGTTATTTATGAGTGCTTAAGAACTCACAAAGGAGACGGCTGTGGAAAAAGCTTTTCCCCATAGCGGGACGAATCCTGAGGGGTGAAGCGTACCGGGAGTACGCTGCAGCGACGAAGGATTAAGCGTAATCCCGCGTGCCGCGGGATTGGACTTTTTACTAAGCCGTCATTTTTCATGGATGTTCAGGGACGGAGATTTCAGGAGCGGTTATGCAGGTGCAGAACTGGATGAGTACAGGGGTGATAACGGTAACGGAGGATACGCCGATAGTCGATGTCCTTCACAGCCTCGAGACCCATGGCATCCGTCACATACCGGTGATACGCGATCGGGGGCTTGTGGGGATGATAACCGATCAGGATGTCAAGGAAGCCACCCCGTCCAAAACAGCGACGATGACCGCACGCGAACTTTATTGTCTTCTCGCGGAGCTGAAAGCCCGGGACGTAATGCAGCCAAACCCGGTATTGATGAGACCTTATGAATCCGTGGAGCTTGCGGCCTTGAGGATGCTGGAAAACAAGGTGACCGGGATGCCGGTGGCCACCGACGAGGGAGAGCTGGTCGGCGTTATTTCCCAGGTGGACGTGCTGCGCTTCCTGGTTTCAATAACCGGCATCTACCAGCGAGGCGTTCAATTCGGGTTCAACCTCGAAGACCGTCCCGGAAGCATCCGGGACGTGGCCGATGTCATCCGGAGGGAAAAAGCGCAGATCGTGAGCATTCTAAGCAGTACGGATACGGCTGATGAAGGATACCGGCACGTGTTCATGCGGATAAAACCGATTTCCGACGATGCGCTGGAACGGCTCATTGCGTCACTTAACCGGAAATTCATGGTTTTGTACACTGCAAAAGATCCTATCGATAAAATCTAAATCTGAACATACTGTTTGCCTTATCCGCGGAAATCTTTATATTAAGTGTGCACCAGGTTCGGGCCTCCATCGCCGGGAAGCCTGCACCCGAAATTCCCATTTGACCAGGAGACGAATTAATGACCGATGACCCCTTGGAGATCCCTTCAAATCAACCCATCAGCCCCTCATTCCTCACCGACGTCGCATTCGATTCATTTGATATACCCGAACACGTCAAGACCGGGATCAGGGACACCGGCTATACCCGCTGCACCCCGATACAGGCCGAAGTGCTTCCCCTTTCGCTGGCAGGCAAAGATGTCGCCGGCCAGGCCCAGACCGGCACCGGAAAAACGGCTGCGTTTCTGGTGACCATTTTTTCTCTTATCACCGGAACGGCCGGCAGGGATCCGCTTCGGCCCGAAGCTCTGATCGTTGCTCCAACCAGGGAGCTGGCGATTCAAATTTTTGAAGAAGCCAGACTTATCGGCAGGTATACCGGGGTTCGAATCGCCCAGGTAATAGGCGGAATAGACTACAAAAAGCAGGCCGATATACTTAGGGAGGGATCAGACATCATCATATGTACCCCCGGCCGGATCATAGACTATATGAAACAGAACGTCTTTGACCCGAAGGGCATCCGTATTCTTGTCATTGACGAGGCGGACCGGCTGTTCGACCTGGGTTTCACCAAGGATATGCGCTATATCCTCCGCAGGCTCCCCCATTACGACAGGCGGCAGACCATGCTTTTTTCAGCGACGCTTTCCTATCGGGTCATGGAGCTGACCTACGAGTACATGAACCTGCCTGAGGTGATTTCCATCACCCCGGAGCAGGTGACAGTGGATGGGATCGAACAGATCTTGATTCACACCGGCAAACATGAAAAACTTCAGCTCCTGCTGGGCTTCCTGGAAAGAGAGGACTGGAGCAGGGTGCTCGTTTTCCTGAACACCAAGGCCGGTGTGGAATGGCTTGCGGCCAAGCTCAAGGGCAACGGCCTCCCGGCTGAAGGCATCACCGGGGATCTCCCCCAGAAACAACGCCTCAGGTTGATGAAGGATTTCAAAAAAGGCGATATAAAGATACTGCTGGCAACGGATGTGGCCTCCCGGGGTATACATGTCGAGGATATCAGCCATGTGATAAATTATGATCTGCCGCAGGACAGCGAAAATTATGTCCACCGCATCGGACGTACGGCCCGGGCCGGAAAAACGGGGAAAGCTATTTCATTTGCCTGCGAAGAATATGTATATCACCTTGAAC
>DSCZ01000549.1 GCA_011048855.1 Desulfobacteraceae bacterium
CAATGAAAAAAGCAACGACCATGCCTTCCTCCGGTGAAACGGATACCTCGCGGAATAACTGCGTCTCTGTCTTGTCCCGAAAAATACGGAAGGTGTCATCGGAAAGAACGATCACATTACTGTAAAGATACCTTCCCGAATATTGAAGGTCTTTCACCAGCGGATTGATTAGCGGTTCCAGACTGCCGAGATACCGGTCAAGCATCTCCAGGTGGGTCAGCTCGTCTTTCACGCCGTTGAATTTGGCTATGATCCGGGAAAATGATCGGTGGAGCCGCGTCACTTCATCAATAACGCGAACCCGGGTATCCCGGAATCCGGCATCGCCTATGAAAACTGTTTTCGGTTCGGGGAGGTAGGAAATAATATCGTCGAGCAGAACGATGGCCTCGCGTATGCGCCGACGCTCCGTTTCTATTCGATCGCGGTCGAGAGGACTGAGGTCGGAAGCTTCCTCAATATGAAGAACTCCCAATTCCTGAAGCCGTTCGAGGGTTTGTTGAGATTGATCCTTGATGGCGATTACCCTGACCTTCATCATAGGTTCAGGGGTGTTGATAAGAAAGGTTGCCATACAATAAACTCCCCAATGCCGTGTAAAGAACATTTTTCGGAAGCCGCTCCGGCCTGCCGACATCGTCTGCACCGATACACCATGAGAGATTCAAGCAACGTTCTGTGTGATTGCGCGGATCAGGTCCTTAGTAACATCACAAACCAGAAACACGTTGCAACCCTGGAGAGTATGCGAATGTACCGTACGGTGATTACGGCGTTTTTTCTGCGCAAAAGCCGCCTTTCGTCACCGTATTGTCATGAAAAGAGCTGAAAACACTTAAAAAATAGGAAAAAATAACCTGCCATTGTATTTTTTAATACAAGCGCTCCCTAAGTCAAGTCTTTTTTATAATTTTTTTCGAAATAATCACGAACAAGCCGCAAAATCAGCCAATAATCTCTTTTATATCAATATAATAACAAGTGTTCGATTTTTCGTCTTCAGTGTATTGCGGAATATAATTTCTTTGATGAGGATGCCTTTCCTGGTATATGATGCGACCACTCAAGATTACTGCGAGATCGGAACATGAAACCGGCTAAAAACACCCGCCTCTTCCTTCATCTGAAAAAATGGCTCGAACAGGCGGCCCTCGACTACAACATGATCGAAAAAGGCGACCGCGTGCTTGTCGGCGTATCCGGCGGCACTGACAGCCTGGTCCTCCTCGACCTCCTGTCGACGCCCATGCTGCATCTTCCGCACTTCGAAATTCTCGCCGTTCATATCGACCTCGGGTTTGACCCCGCGCACACCGGTTCCGAGGCACTGCAACGGTTTATGAGCGACAACGGGCATACGTGCATTATAAAAAAAACCTGTATTGGGCCTTTCTCTCACAGCCCGGCCAACAGGAAAAAACCCTGTTTTCTCTGTTCGCGGCTGCGCCGAAAAGAAATCTTTACCATAGCCGACGAAGAAGGCTGCAACAAGATCGCTTTCGGTCACCATCGTGATGATATTATCGAAACGCTGCTTATCAACATGTTTTTCGCCCGGGAAATCAGCACCATGATGCCGAATCAGCCGATCTTCAACGGGAAGCTCAATATAATCAGGCCCCTGGCATATCTCAGCGAACACCTGGTAAAACGTTACGCCCATGAACGGGGATTTCCCCATATACCGAACCTCTGTCCGACTGCTCCCGTATCTCACCGGATGTACGTGAAAAACCTGCTGCGGGACCTTGAAAAGGACAACCGGCACATCCGGGACAATCTTTTTAAAGCAATGTCCCATGTAAAACTTGACTATCTGCCGCAAAAAGGAAACACATAGACAAGCGTCGCCGGCACGGAGGCGGCGACGACTGTTTTCAAAAAGACTATAACTATGACAAAGTCACGGAATACACATAAGGAAAAACTCATCTGCCAGAATAAAATGGCCCGGCTGAATTACTTTATTGACGACCTCTACGAAGCCGGCATTGTTTTATTGGGGACGGAGGTCAAATCACTCCGCGAAGGTCGGGCGAACATTAAGGACAGTTACGGCATCATCAAGGACGGCGAGCTATTCCTCGAGGGTATGCATATCTCCCCTTACAGCCACGGGAACCGCTACAATCATGACCCGCTCAGGCGTAGAAAGCTTCTCCTTCACAAGCGTGAAATCAAACGGCTTTACGGCAAATTCCAGGAAAAGGGACTGACGATTGTTCCCACCCGCGCCTATTTCAAAAACGGCACGGTGAAAATCGAAATCGGCGTGGGACGAGGGAAAAAACTGTACGACAAGCGGGAAGACCTCAAGCGCAAAACGGATCGCCGTGAAATGGAGCGGGCCCTGAAGGACCTGACCCGGTAACCCGGCCGTGCGGAAACCCGCCGTCCATCGCGTAACACGTGAATAATGCTTGACGAAATCAACCGGAATGATTACACTTATAACACCATGGCATTGTCATGGGGGCGAAACGGCTTCGACGGGGATAGTTGAAGCTGTAGAAGCGTGCCGAGGTTCCTACAGGCCTCGTTAAACAGGTAGGAAAACATAATCGCAGACAACTACGATTACGCCGTAGCCGCGTAAAGCGGCTACCGTCCTCCTGATTCCGCCTGCCGGATCAGATGAGGGCGTCGACCAGGCAGGATAGCCGACCTTCCCGGCCTGGAGGAAGGAAGGCGAAACCTTTACAGGCTAGCGACGGATGAATCCCGCCTCCGGGAGTCATTCGGAGCGAATGTAAATCGGGGGATACGCACGTAGAAGCTGCAGTGGAATATTTCCGGACGGGGGTTCGACTCCCCCCGCCTCCACCATTTAGAAAAGACAGACCCGTCCACTAACCGCGTCCGGTTATGGGACGGGTTTTCTTTTTCTGCTTATTGTCAGCGACTTACGTCGCTTTCAGGGTGTCGGCGCTACCGCCCCGATCACTCCCTTTTCGGGAAACTTGTCATATCCCGCTTCTCTTTCGCTTCGAAATTCTCCGCATTCTTACCCCCATTCTCCGGACCTCGTCCGGTTTCCTGCATTTTTTCCTGCAACCGCTGTTCGGCGATCTCGTCGGCAAACTGGTTGATACTCTTCATGATTCCGTCAAACAGGTCGTTGATGTCCATGGTCGGTGGCTCCTCGTTGTGGTTTATGCCCTTACTTACCGGAGAGACAGAGAAAGTGTCGGACGTCGGGTGAATTTTTTTCGTGCCTGCTCCCACGGTCCTTACTTACCGGAGTGATTTCAAATCTGTCGGAAGTCCTGAATATTTAGAGTTGCACGCCGCATAGCAGATGTTATATTGTCGGGTAGTTTTGAATGGCCCGCGTGCGCCCAGCGTTTTCGGGGGCGCCAAAGCCCGGAAGATGAATCTGCCTTTGGAGGCTGAGCGATGAACAGACAACGTGTCTTGGAACTACTGAGCCGCAGCAAGCCGGAGCTGCAGGCCCGTTTCGGCGTGACCCGGCTGGCCCTGTTCGGTTCCACCGCCCGCGATACAGCAAGCAGCGGCAGCGATGTCGATGTACTGGTGGCCTTTGACGGCCCGGCCACCTCCAAGCGCTATTTCGGCGTGCAGTTTTACCTGGAGGACTTGCTCGGCTGTCCGGTCGATCTGGTCACCGAAAAGGCCCTGCGGCCGGAGCTGCGCCCCTATATTGAACAGGAGCGGGTCAATGTCTGATGCCAGCCAGCGCGAATGGCGCTTCTACCTCGACGACATGATCGACTTCTCCGAGAAGGTGCTCGCCTACACTGACGGCCTCGACCAGCCAGGTTTCGTGGCTAGTGGTCTGACCTACGACGCCACCCTGCGCAACCTGGAGCTGATCGGCGAAGCCGCCACCCATATACCGGATGAAATCCTCGCCGCCCATTCGGAAATCCCCTGGCGGATGATCATCGCCACCCGCAACCGCCTCATTCACGGTTATCTCGGTATCGACGACGACACCCTGTGGAGCATCATCCAGGATGACGTGCCCGGGCTGCTGC
>DSCZ01000455.1 GCA_011048855.1 Desulfobacteraceae bacterium
TCGTAATCGTCATCGATCTTTTTGGAGTGCCGAAACAAAGTTTTGGCCTGGCCCGCACGGCCGGTGTAAGTGTTGGTGTTGGTGGCGCTATCGGCGTCCCCGTCGCAATCGTCTGTTTTCCATGCAGTTCTTTTTTCCGCCGGCTAACAGTCTAACGGCTAAAAGCTGATGTTCAATGTTCCGTGGGAGCGGATTGTATCCGCGATATCCGCCGGCGCTGTTGACACTCCCTGCGGATGATGGATAATATGATTCGTCATTTCCCACAGTGGCGACGTCCCGGTGGTGATTTTCTCCTGCAGCGTTCGTCGCAGCACAAATCGAGATCAAACCGCGGCGCTGGTTTCAAAGATCGACACCGACGCTGGTGGAATGGTTGGATGAAAAGAAAAACATTGGAGGGTATCGATGAGAGTTCGAAAAGCCGGAAAAGTCACCGAACGGGTATGGTGTCTCGGAAGGGAAGAATCGTGCATTTACCTGCTGCGCGGAGACGACGAATCAATGCTCATAAGCGGCGGGACGAGCTATATTATCCAGGATGTGCTCGATCAGATGTCTCAATTTAAACTTAATATTGATAAGATAAATAAATGTTTGATCCTACATGCTCATTTTGACCATATCGGGGTGATCCCTTATTTTAAACGAAATAGGCCTGAAATCGAAATTTTGGCTTCTGCGAGAGGATGGGAGATCCTCAACATGCCGAAGGCCATATCAACGATAAACGAATCGAGCCTGCGTGTAGCGGAACGTATGGGGGCGGGGCATGTCGTGGATCGCTACGATCTCGACTGGAGCCTGGATATCGGTGGCGGCACGGTTGGAGAGGGCGACATCCTCGATCTCGGTGGTGTTTCGGCGCATATCCTGGAGACTCCCGGGCATTCCTCGTGTTCCATTTCCGCCTATGTGCCCTCGCTGAAGGTTCTTTTCCCGTCGGACGGCGGCGGGATACCTTACCTGGATACGATCCTGCCGGCCCCCAATTCCAACTTCACACGGTACCAGGAAAGTCTGGAAAAACTCCGTGCCCTCGAAGTGGATATCTTATGCGCCGACCATTACGGCTTTATCACCGGAGAGGAAGCCAGGGGGTACATCGCACTCAGTGCTGAAACAGCCGCCGAACGCCGCAGGGAGATGGAAGATGTTTATGAGCGGACCAGGGATCTTGACAAGGCTGCAAAAGAGCTAACCGATGCTTTTTTTGAAAAATATTCGGACTATATCATCAGCCCGGATATAATGGAGGCGGTTTTCCGCCAGTCTCTCCGACATGTTGCCTCGGTGATCGATGCCACCTGAGCGGTTCAGCCTTTGGCTTGTTCTGTTTGTCGGGGTGTGCTCGGTGTCAACCGGCGCCGTGTTCGCCCGGCTGGCCGAAGCTTCTCCTATCGTCGTGGCCGCCTACCGAACCGGCCTTGCTTTTCTGGTGCTGGCGCTGCCGGCCTGGGTCTGGGCCGGACGGGAGATCGCCTCACTTTCCCGCTCGGATTTTACGGTCGCTGCTTTTTCGGGCTTTTTTCTGGCATGTCATTTTGCGGCCTGGATTGCGTCTCTGGATTACACCTCCATTGCCTGCAGCGTTGTTCTCGTGAACACGAATCCTCTGTGGGTGGCGGTTCTGGCGCCGTTCGTCACCGGAGAAACCATAGGAAGGGCAAAAGCGGCCGGAATCGGCGTCAGCATCCTTGGTGCCGTTTTTATCGGGGCCGGAGACCTCGGCGGCGGCCGTGCGCTTTTCGGCGATGCGCTTGCCGCTGCAGGCGGTGTCGCCATGGCCTGCTATCTGCTCCTGGGGGCGAGGCTCCGGCGAAAGCTTTCACTTCTTGCCTACGTGACCCTTTGCTACGGCACGGCCGCAGCTATTCTCTGGGCGGTCGTACTGGGGGCGGGGCTTACCTTTATCGGTCTCAAGCCGCAGACCTATGCGGCCGTCGTTTCGCTTGCCTTTGTTTCGCAGCTTATAGGTCACTCATGCTACAACTGGAGCCTGAAATGGCTTTCGACGAGCATGGTGGCCGTGACCCTGATGGGGGAGCCGGTTTTCGGAACGATTCTGGGCTACCTTATCTTCGGCGAAGCGTTGACCCTATGGAAGGCGGCAGGCGGGGTATTGATCCTGGCAGGGATTTACACGGCTTCGGTTTCCGAAAAACCTCCTCACGCGGTCAGCCGTTGAACCGTGAATTCTCCTGTGGACGCAATTTCCATACCGCGCGTTTGCACACGACCGCCGATATGGGCGCTCGCCGGATAGCGGATAACCGATAACGCCCAACGCGGTCTGCCACAATGGAATAATCGGGCACGGCAAAGAAATGTATACATCCAGTGAATCGCCCCCTCCACGTTGATGCCCCCTTGACAACGCAAAAAGCAGGATTATTTAAAAGAGCAAACAGTCATCCCCTGCATTTTCATTGCAGCGCAGGCGGGTGAGAAGAGAGGATTTTGGACGGGATGCATCCTGTCAAAAATTGAAAGGAGGTGTCGTATATGATCTGGAGAACACTTGGTGGTGCACCTGGATGGGGCAGCTGGATGAACTCCCTGGAGGAGTTCGAAAGGATGCGCAGGCAGATGGAAAGACTGAGCAGCGGGTTGAGCGGCTTATTTACCGGCGAGCCTGCTTCGGGTGTCTTTCCACTTATGAACGTTACCGAAGATGAGGATTACTATTATGTTCGTGCGGAGCTACCGGGCATAAAGTCAGAGGATCTGGATATTTCAGCTACAGGCGACAGCCTTACGGTCAGCGGCGAGAGGAAACTGCCGGACGAGAACTCCGGTGCCACTTATCACCGTCGTGAAAGGGAAGCCGGTCGTTTCAGCAGGATCTTGACGCTGCCTGGAATGGTTGATTCGGAGGGTATCAATGCAAAGATGAGCGACGGCGTGCTTACCGTGGTGCTTCCGAAAGCCGAGGCTGCCAAACCCAAGCGGATTTCCGTTAAAGCTGCGTAAAATATTTTTGAATAGCGGAAAGGAGGTGTAATTATGGCTGCAACAGAAGAAAAATCCCTGCAGGCCAAAGAAAAGGCGGAGGTCAGCACGCCGGTGGAGTACACGAAGCCCGGTGTGGTCTTCCTTCCTGCCGTGGATATATATGAAACTGAAAAAGCGATTACAATCCTGGCTGATATGCCTGGGGTAAAAGCCGATGATCTAACGGTGGATTTACGGGATAATGTGCTGACTCTCGATGGCGAGGTCAAGACGCCGGAAGTGGATGGAGAGCGCGAACTGCTGCGGGAATACCGGACCGGCAGATATTACCGGCAGTTCACTCTTTCCCAGGTGATAGACCAGCAAAAAATCGAGGCCGATCTCAAAAACGGTGTGCTGAAGGTTAATTTGCCGAAGGTGGAAGTCGCCGTACCGCGCAGGATTTCGGTCAACGCCGGCTGAGGTCGCCGGCAGGAACTTTTAAATTCCCCGACAAATCTTTTGTCGGAAAACGACGACAGAACGACTTTTAACGACACCGTCAACTTTTAGATGCACAAATAGAATGCCTGAGCAGGTTTACCGCTCAGGCATTTTATTTTTAGTTTTCACTTATGATTTAAGACGTCCGAAAAAAGTATTGAAATTTTATTTAACTATTGATAATTAAGGTTTACTGGAACAGGGAAGTTGATAAAGCTGTTTTTCAGATGCTGGTGATTACTGGGGAAGACGAAGGAGGCTCGAATTATGAGTATGGATTTGGTGAGTTATAAAAGGGTGCTCATCGTGGACGATGAGCGCGACGTTCTGGAAACCCTGGAAGAAGTCCTGTCTATGTGCGATGTGGTGAAGGCCCAAAGCTTCGCCGAGGCCGAAGACCTTCTCGAGAGCCAGTATTTCGATATCGCCGTCCTGGATATCATGGGCGTTAATGGATATAAGCTCCTTGATATCGCTAATGAAAAGGGCGTGCTTGCGGTCATGCTTACAGCCCATGCCCTAAGTCCTGAAGACACAATGAAGTCCTTCAACA
>DSCZ01000456.1 GCA_011048855.1 Desulfobacteraceae bacterium
AGGGGTTGCGCGGAGACGTACTGGAGTACGTCGCACAAGAAAGCCCGCAGTTTGACGTAGAGATTGGGCAAAAGAACCATTTCCGGATGGAAACTATCTAAAAGCACAATGATAATCCCGAGTATAAAGATGGCATATGGGCTCTTGCGGAGGTAGACTTCAGCCGATTATCGCTTAAATCAAAGATGGTTAACATCACCATGCCGGAAAGATTGCTGAATTCATTAGACTATTATGCAAAAAAGCATGGTGAAACCAGATCGGGCCTATTGGCTCAGGCCGTTACGGAATATATGGCATCCCGCCAATAAAAGAGCGGACCTGTTTTTGCACAGGACGCCAAGCAGTCGGCGCCTGTGAAAATGTCGTTCAATGATTACCCTGGAATACCTGCAAATCGAGAATCTGCTGAAAGTGCCTGGCACGATAATCTGTGCGTAACAAATCCTGGTTTAAAAGCAGCACTTTAACACCAGCATGAACACTGATTTACTGTCCGGAAAACTCCCCACCACTCGCGTTCGTCTGCGGATCTCTTTCATAATCCTGTCCATCTTCCGTGTATCCCGTGATTAAAGATTATTCGTACTTATCTGTGGTTTAAATAAAAAAGGGGTTAGACACATTGCCCAACCCCTTGGAATTTTCTTTGGTAGCGGGGACAGGATTCGAACCTGTGACCTTCGGGTTATGAGCCCGACGAGCTACCTGACTGCTCCACCCCGCGGTAGATCAATCATAATAGGTATTTTACCTTGAAAAGTCAAATAGTATTTTCCGGACCGAAGGACTAGCCGCCGGGGAGCCTGATCACGAAAGTCGTCCCCTGCCCCGGGGCGCTCAAGGCCTTGATCTCTCCCTTATGCGCCTCGACGATTTTATAGGAGATGGAAAGTCCGAGCCCGCTTCCCCGCTTTCTCGTCGTATAAAAAGGCTCGAATATCCGGAGGCGGTCTTCTTCGCTGATACCCACGCCTTCATCATGGATGCGCACTTCGACCCCTTCATCCCATAGATCGGTGGATACCGTGATGGTGCCGCCTTCCTCCATGGCCTCGGCGGCATTCGTTGTCACGTTCATGAAAACCTGCTTGAGCTTATCCGGATCACACGAAATATCGGGCAGTTCAGGGGCCAGGTCCGCCTCGAAAAAATACCTGTCCGGAGGATACATGGTGGCTACAATTTTGAGAACATCCTTTACGACAAGGTTGATGTCCGCCGGACGTTTCATTATCTTGTATTTCTTGGTGAAATCACCCAGGTCGAGGACAAGCTTCTCAAGCCTCTCCACCTCTGCCATGATAAGATCCAGCTTCTCGATACACTGTTCGTCCATAAGCCGCTTGCGGATCTGGTGGGAAAAACCGCCTATGATCATCAAGGGGTTCTTGATTTCGTGGGCGACCTGGGCCACCGTCTGCCCGACCGCAGCCAGCCGCTCGGCCTGAAGGTACCTGTCTTCCAGTTCTTTCTGGCGGCTCATGTCCCTGATGATAGCAGTGATCGTGAGGCCGCCGTGGCCTTCGTAATACGAAAGCCCCAACTCGATCGGGAATTCCTCGCCGGTTTTGCGCAGCGCGGTCAACGACATCGTCCTGCCCATGATCTTCGGTTGCTTTGTGTCAAGAAACCTTTTTACATAGTAGTAATGATCTCCGAATTGGGGAGGTATCAGCATGCCAAGATCCCGGTCCAGCACCTCTTTTCTCGAGTAACCGAAAATCCGTTGAGCGGCGTTGTTGAACAATACAATTCTGTGATCTTCGTTTATGCTCAATATCGCGTCGGTGGCCGTATCCAGTATGGCTTTGAACTTTTGCTCGGATGTCTTCAGCCTTTTGATTACAGAACGAAACTCGGTTACATCCCTTGAGACTTCGGCAAAAAAGTTCGGCTCCTCCCCTTCGGTGGCAAGAGGATAAATAATCCTGAGAATGTCCTTCTTTTTGCCGTTTCCCAGTTTACGGAAAAATGATGCTTCCGCGCGCTTTCGGGTGGCCAGCGCAACCGGAAGGGGACACTCGCCGCCGTAGCGGTCACACGGCCCCTCCAGGCCGAATTTAACACGGTAGCACTCGCTGCCGCAGGCTTCCTCTTTCGATATCCCGTAGGTTTTCTCGAATGCCCTGTTTATGTCGATAACCCTGTAGCACCTGTCGATGATCATCACTTCTTCCATGATTCCGTGACAGACAGATTCCCACAGAAAGGATTTCCGGGCGATCAGTTCTATGATTCGGTCCTTTGCCGCCGATTCCAACTTAAGCCGTTCGTATTCCTTGCGCAGGCGCTCTATTTCCTCGTTTTCCATTCATTTCCTCCGGCCCCGGGACAATAAAAGACATACTGCTCTGACAGCACATCAAACATTTTCGATGTCCCATCCCTGATCGCACGATAAAGCTGCTTCATCGTTTCAGCATCAATAAGGGCCTTTTGATACTCATGCCGGTTGTAGTACAAAGGTTCTATGGGAAGAAGGACTTCATCCAGCCTCCCGGACCAGTCGACATCCAGGGACCGCTTGAGTTCGAAGGCTTCCTTGTAAAGGCTCCGCAACAGATCGGTGCGCAGGAGCGGGTTGACCTGGTTGATCATGCAATCGACCAGGCCCGCAAGATAATAAACCCGCCGCATCGTATTTTCGCTTTCCCGGTGCAGGAAAAGCGAACATATCGTCCGGTCCTGCCCCCGACTGAGTTCCCATCCCCACGGTATACCGGTCTGCAGAACACCACCTGAACTGTCACGAAAATGAGCTTCGAATTCCGATTCCCTTCCCCTTGGTATCTGTATGAAATGAATAGATGGCTTGCACGCTTTCCTGAACTCCAGCGGACGGGAGGCGATGATACCGGCCTTTGTTTGGGGCCGTCTCACAGGTAGTTCGATTATGCGCGCCATCCTTTTCTCCCGATGGATATTCTATGGCCTTGGGTGGAATTTTTCATGTACTTCTTTTAAACGCGAATGGGTCACGTGGGTATAAATCTGTGTGGTTGCGATATCCGCATGTCCGAGCATGAACTGCACCGAGCGCAGGTCTGCGCCGCCCTCCAGCAAATGGCTTGCGAAAGAATGCCTGATGCTGTGCGGGGAAAGGCTCTTGGTTATTCCCGCTTTCAATGCATGATTCTTTATAAGCTTCCAGAAACCCTGCCTGCTGATCGCCTTGCCTCTGCAGTTCAGAAATAATTCAGAACCTGTCCCACTCTTCACAAGGGCCGGCCGGCCTCGTTCAAGATATTCACGAACCGCCTCGATGGCTTTTTGGCCCATCGGGATGACCCGTTCCTTGGCCCCCTTCCCCATCGTTCGCACGAAACCGGCTTCCAGGTTGATGTTTCTGATTCGTAATCCAACCAGCTCGGACACGCGTAGACCCGTGGCATACAACAACTCCAGCATTGCCCTGTCCCGCATAGCCGCCGGTCTGTCTCCGGACGGGGAAGAAAGCAGCTTTTCGACTTCCGCGGCCGAAAGAACGCCGGGCAGGCGCCTGTCGAGCTTTGGAGAATCGATCAACCGGGCGGGATTCACCTCTCGTAATCCCTCCGCAGTCAGAAACCTGAAGAACATGCGGACAGATGACAGCGCCCTGGCCGTGCTTCTCGCGCTCAGCGTATTTCTCAATGACCGGAGATATGTTTCTATGTCTCCGGCCTGAACTATTTCCAGAGAAAGTGACCGGTTTTCCAGAAAATCTAAGAATACTGTCAGGTCACGCCCGTAGGCCGAAATGGTGTTGTCGGCGAGGCCTCGTTCGATCCTCAAATACAGCAGGAATTGATCGACCCATTTGTCCACGAAAACCTCTCTAGTTTCCATCCGGAAATGGTCTTTTTGCCCAATCTCTACGTCAACCTGCGGTCTTGCTTGTGCGACGTACTCCAGTACGTCTCCGCGCAAGCCCTTGTTTTTCTTTGCACCGCTTCGGGTGCTCAGTCCCCAATCGCTTCGCTTTGGGTCCCCGGTTTCTTGATCTTG
>DSCZ01000531.1 GCA_011048855.1 Desulfobacteraceae bacterium
AATTGGTTATGATCAAATACCTTATGTCACTCCATATTGAACGGCGTGAAAAAGTTTACGAAGGCTTGTTTATATGTTTACAATAAAATCAGTATGTTAACCATAGGCCGGGAATTGCTGGTATTTTCGTAGTTCGAGCGTTTGTGAAACTTCGGCAAATGCTTGCAACGCACGAGGACCTGAAACGGAAAATCGAAGAGATGGAATCGAAATACGACGAACAGTTCCAGATCGTGTTTGAAGCCATTAAACAACTACTGGCCGAAGATGAAAAACCGAGAAAGAAGATAGGATTTTGAAGAAATTCAGAATAAAGAATAAAGAATGCAAAAGGAAATAATTCATAATGCTGCATTTGTTAAGTTCATAATTCAACATTTTGCTAAAATCATAATTCTGCAATCTGAATTCTAACAAAGCCGATACGCCTAACCTGAGGTGACTGAATTTTTTTCGCGCAGCGAAAATTATTCTGTCCCCGGCACAAAGATTTTTCTTTTGCGGGAGAAAACTGAGGAAAGGGAGATGTGGCCGGGAAAGAGGATACTTTCAGCAAAGAGTTTGCAAACCTGCGGGTCGAAATGATAGCACAGATCAGGAAGAGATAGAATTTTGATATGAAATACTATGCTCACACAGCCTGGACGGCAAACAATAAATATCGATAAGTTGACAACTGTCCCTTAACATTGCAGAAAACACGAAATGTCTTTTTCTTATTATTCTCATAGCGAAAATGATGCCGGTTGCAAACATCTAGCAAAAGATCATCTTTTTTCCGTGGCAAGACTTGCGGAAAAGTTTGCCGGCAATGCTAAATGGAGGTCTGAAGCAGCTTTATCCGGCCTGTTGCATGATCTCGGGAAATATGCGGATTCGTTCCAGGCCAGGTTGCGCGGGGAAGAACAAGGGTTGGATCATTGGTCTTCCGGAGCTTGGGTTGCCTTGACCGAATACCAGGCTGTGGCGGCGGCCCTGGCGATTCAAGGTCACCACATCGGCTTACAGCGCGGCCACCGGGAAGCACTCAGTGGCCTGAATCCCACTGCTCTCGGTCAACGCCACCCCCTTCACCTCAGACTCAGCGACTCTGATCTTGAAAGACTCAAAGTTCGAGCGGGTAACGACAAAATCAAATTAGAAAAACCAAAGCAGTGTATTATCAATCCACGAGCAATTTTTGCCACGCGCATTGCCGAGATGCTCGATGTCAGGATGCTTTATTCCTGTCTCGTTGATGCCGATTTTTTGGACACCGAGGCCCATTTTAATGGTGATAAGCAGGGAAAACGTTATCGAAGAGAAGGCTCCCCTCTGGATGCCAAAACAGCGCTTACAGCCCTGAATGATTTTATGGCCGTATCAGTCAGAGCCAGTACCAAGGCCGACAAGAATGTGCTGAGAGCCAGAAATGATCTCTGGGATATGGTTTCAACCGCGGCCGGTAAAGATATCGGACTCTTTACCTTGACCGCACCGACCGGAAGCGGCAAGACGCTGGCCATGCTCAATTTCGCCCTGCAACACGCAATCCGCCATGATCTGGAACGGATAGTCCTTGCGGTCCCCTTTCTTTCCATCATTGAACAGACCGCAGCCATTTACCGAGCCGTGTTTAATTCTTTCCCGGACAACTATGTGCTTGAGCATCACAGCCTGGCCGGGCTGGGGAGCGAGGAGGCAACTACCGATGCGGAAGCTGATGCCGACCGGGCCAGAAGATTGCTGGCGGAGAATTGGGATGCACCAATCATTATCACCACAAATGTGCAGTTGCTCCAATCGCTTTTTTCCAATCGGTCCTCCTCCTGTCGCAAGCTGCATAACCTGATGGATTCGGTAATCATGTTTGATGAGGCACAGACCCTGCCTCAATCGCTGGCTGTCCCTACCTTAGCGGCGCTGTCGCATCTCTCAGCGACTTACCGGGCTACCGTGCTTTTTGCCACGGCTACCCAGCCCGCCTTCGACGCAATGGACAAAAGCGTTACCAGGTACGTGGCCACGGGATGGCGCCCGGTTGAAGCGGCCTCTGAGCATGCCCGCCTTTACGACAACCTGCGCCGTTATAAGGTGGAATGGCCCCGTCCAGGAGAAAAAAAAGGGTGGGTAATGCTGGCAGAAGAAATTCGGAAGGAACAACAGGTTCTCTGTGTAGTGAACCTGAAAAAGCATGCTTATGCCCTTATGGAAGCGTTGCATGATGACAACAATGTTTTCCATCTCTCCACCAATCTCTGCCCTCTCCATCGTCGAAACGTACTGGATGAAATTCGATCCCGGCTCGGGAGCGGGTTGCCATGCCGTATGATTTCCACCCAGTGTGTAGAGGCCGGCGTTGATGTGGATTTTCCCGTGGTCTACCGCTCGCTGGCACCACTCGACGCCATTGCTCAGGCTGCAGGACGATGCAACCGGGAAGGACGATTGACAGACGCCCAAGGCAATCAACGATTAGGGCAGGTCATAGTATTCGAGCCGGAGAAATCCGGCGATTACCGACAGCGGTATCCGACTCATGCTTATTATCAGGCGTCCGAGGTAACCCGCGCCATGCTTGCTGAAGCAGAAAGGAAAGGAGATGATCTTGACCTGAACGACCCAGACTTGTTCCGTGATTATTACTACCGCCTTTACAACATAAATAACCCGGCCGCTCAAAATCGGGAACTTGCGGCAGCGCTGGATACGGTCGATTTTGTGGCTGTGGCCAAAGAGTACCGCCTGATAGACCAGGCCGCGATTCAGGTGCTCGTACCTTATTCACTGCATCGTGACCGTTTTGAGGAACTGCGGCAGAGGCAGGAAAGAGAAGGGATTAGCGCCGGCTGGATACGGGAGGCACAGGTCTTGGCAGTCAGCATCTTCCGCCCACATTCAGAGCATCCGGCCTGGGAGGTACTGATCCCGGCCAGGTTGCGCTATGGTCATGGGGCGTCGGAAGAGTGGTATATTCTTGAAGACCGCTCTGGTGAACTAAGGCTGTATGATGATGTCTACGGCCTGCGGCTGCCGCAGGCCCAACAAATTTTCATCGCATGACAGGAGGGTAACAAACAATGAGTAAGCGATCCCATACCCTGGAAGTCTGGGGAGAGCTGGCCTGCTTTACCCGGCCGGAAATGAAGGTGGAGCGGTTCAGCTATCCGGTGATCACCCCATCCGCCGCACGGGGAATCTTTGATGCCATTTACTGGGAAGGCATTCGCGACGAGCAGGGCATAAGACCATATTTCCACTGGCAGATAGAGCGGATCGAAGTGCTCGAAATGCCACGCTACATCGCCCTTCGTCGTAATGAGGTGAAAGGTAAAGTGCCGAGCACCGCAAGGCAATGGATGAGGGGTACAAGAGAACCAGAACCTCTATGGGCCGATAGCGATGATGAGACAACAGGACGCACCCAGCGACAAACCATGGCCCTGAAAAATGTCCGTTATCGGTTGACGGCCAGGATTGTACCCAAGTCGAATTTTTCCGGGCCGGAACAGCGAATTAAATTTGACAGCATGTTCGAGCGCAGGGCGAAACATGGAAAATGCTTTCAGCAGCCGTTCTTTGGCTGCAGCGAATTCCCAGCCTTTTTCGAGTATGTTCAACCCGGATCGCTGCAAAGTTCACCAGTCGCTTTGGACCAGCACCTTGGCTGGATGCTCTATGATGTCTTCGATTTGCGTCTGGAAGTGGTTAAAAGCCCCCAACTTTTTATTTCGCTCTTTGATGCCTCAGTGGTCAATGGCGTTATTGAAATTCCTGATTTTCAGAGTGAAAAAGTACGAAAGCCGGAAGGAGGTGCGTGATGCTGCAACCCATTGTGGAGTTCGCCATTAAAACCATACCTGACCTGCAACCGGGTTTCGGCCCCAAGAAGGTCAAGTGGAAGATTGACATCAACAGGGATGGACTGGCCACAGTTGTGCCGTATGGAAGTGGAAGCGAGGGAGGTATTTTAGAAAAATGTCCTGAATACCCTTCCAACTTA
>DSCZ01000617.1 GCA_011048855.1 Desulfobacteraceae bacterium
GTATCCCGTCAGTGAAGAGGAAATGGGCAAGCGGTATAAAAACTGGACGGAAGGACAAGCCTACCAGATGATGCTGCTCTACCGCATAGGAAAAGAGACGGGGGGCGAGAAATTCATTGAACGGCTGAAAGAGGAATACTTCAAGCTGGGTCGGCAAAGTGCCCGTTTGTCAATGAAATTGACCGGTACGACAAAAGAAGACTTCGAAGATTGTTCCAACCTGCCGAAGATATGTGACACCTTTGACGATTCCATGGCTAACTTCTGGGACGGCTATGTCGAAAAATCAGCTGATGCCTTTGAAAAAGAGATTATCACCTGCCCGGTGGTCAAGAGCTATTCCATGGAGCCGGATTTCTGCGATGTGATTTTAGGGGAGTTTGTCAAAGGGGTCGCTCATGAAGCGAACCCGAAATTCAAAACCGAGGGATTCACCAAGTTACTGGTCAAGGGAGACAATTGCTGCCGCTACAGAATCGAGCTTGATAAAACGAAATAAACGAAGGAAAGACGAATAACCGCCTGATCGAATTTCTCTTCGGTCAGGATGCCTTTATCAAAGGGCCGGGTGTCCGAGGCGGGCCGCCGCCTCAGGCACTCAGGCGGAATCGAAATTCCCTTCCTGTGTCATTTCCTGTTCCAGCGGATCAATTTCTTTGCCCCAGTAAATGGTGATATGGGGGAAGAGGATTTCAATATTGCGGCTGTCGAAGGTAGCGTAAAAGATCATTCGCAATTCGGGATAGTGCGTAAGGCCATCGATATCTCCTGAAAGAGTGTTAGTGAAAACACGAATGAAAGGAGAAAGAGCGATGGCCGGGAAGTGCGATATCGCGACGTACAAGAAATTACTACCGAATTTCGCGGGAGAGCAGGATCCCCTGTATTTAATGCTCCGGTAAGTAACGAAACAGATGATGAAAGGTGAGGCCGATCTCTTTCACCTTTGATATTTACTGCAGTGAAATGCTGAAGAAAATGATCGTCGAGCTATTTTCATCGCCAGACAACATCATCCGACGTCTCAAGCGGGAGATTCGGCGGCGTTCCGGAGTTGTGAGATATTGATCAACTCCTCGCTCGAATTTGAATACATTGTTTGAAGAAATCCTGCCTGTCAAACAATGTTAACAAATTGTCAGCAACCCTATAAAGTTGGTAACTAACCGCAATAACACTTTAAAATGGTGTTTGACATTTTTTATCGTTCGTGCTAGCAGATTATACGCTCAGCGGGAAACTGAGATTCCAACATGCAGTGTAATCCGGCCGATCAAAGGGGGGATCTTCTCAGGCGGCCGGATCATCTTTGTATTTCCGACTAACGACATTGTCATATGCTTTCCTTTCCGATCTCGAACGCTTTTTTACCGATTGCAAGATTCCCAGGTAAAAACCGATTCTGATTAACTCACTGTTGCTGAGCGCAGTGCTGTTGTGAAGCTATCCCGAGGCTCTGTGGAGATAGCGACCGAACAGTGATTATCAATCAACGGGAAGGAGAAAAAAGATCATGATGAAAGTCACGTCCAAGAAATTTATCACACTGCTTTTAGTTCTTTTGGTTGCGGTATTTTTTGCCTATGGCTGTGAACCGGGGGATTCAGGTCCATCAACAACCGGTCCCTGTTCTCAATGCACATATACTCTCGGCCTGTCTGATTTGGGTTACAGCAGCGCTATTGTTTATTATCCCTGTGAAACCGAGGGAGCTCCCTTTGCGGCTACGACATTGACCGGCGGTTATACAAATACCAAGGAAGACATGGAGTGGCTCAGCGAACACCTGGTCAGCCACGGGTTCATCGTCATCGCCATGACACCCAACAACATCATGGGTTTCAACGATACATGGCAGAGAGCCCACAATGCGGGTATCGCGAAGCTCAAATCGGAAAATAACAGATCGTCCAGCCCCATTTCAGGACTTGTGAGAACCGGTGATCTCCAGATCATGGGCTTTTCAAAGGGAGGCGGGGGAGCGTTGCTTGCCGCGGCCGATCAGGGGACGGGAATCAAAACCTGCCAGGGTCTGGCGCCCTACATGGATTTCGGTTACGACCTGAGTGGAATCAGGGCGCAGACGATTGTTCATACCGGTTCGAGCGACATGATCGCCCCGGCGAATAGTCAGGGAAAACCGATGTTCAACGACCTGCCGTCGACTATCGACAGAACGTATGCGGAGTACAGAAGTGCAAGTCATACGGACTGGTATGGGGCGACCGGCAGCTATCGTGATCGCTTCAAGACCTATATCACATCCTGGATGAAGGTTTATCTCGATGGGGATGAAAATTACAGATCCTTCATCGACGGAAGCCAGGACTGGTTCGCCGATTTTATTTACAGTCCCGCCGGTTCTGGCGGTAGTGGAGGGTGTGAATAATTGCTATGTCGGGGAAGCATCCCCGGGCTCTCTCCGTCATGCCAGAATGTAACGACATGAAGAAAGCCCTTTCCTCCCCCCGGAAAGGGCTTTCTTCTCTTTTATTGTATCTTCAAACGTTCACGAAAAATGAATACTGCCGTGGTTCGCTCCCGGCGTAAACGGCTTTCCTTTGGGGGAACAATCGATGCTCCGATATTACGGTCTTGCCGAACACTATCCTTTTTTAACAACAGTCGGCGAAATTCTTTATTACAGCACCATTATCGGCACCATTTTGCTCTTTTCCGTCCTGGCGGCCCGGAAGCTGGTCACTCTTGGTTATTCGAACAAACGCGCTGTCACATTTTCCATCCTTGTCGCCGTCCTGTCCTTTCCTCTCGGTTACTACGGATCACGAGCGGCAGGAATGTTTTACCAGCCGGTCGGTGACTGGAGTTTCCAGCTCCTGGTCGACAACATGTTGCACGGTCACATCCACACCTTTCACGCGAGCATCGTGCTTCCACTGTTTGCCATTCTGGTGTATTGCAGGATTTTGAAATTCAAAATTTCCGAAGTTGTGGACACTGTTTTCATGTATGTCCCCCTGGCGCATGCAATGGGACGGGTATCCTGCCTTTTCATCGGTTGTTGCTGGGGGAAATACGTGCCCCTGACTCTCTGGGGCGTCAATCTATCTTTTTACAATCCGGTTCCACTGTACGCTATTATAATCAACACGGGTATCTTCCTCGTGTTGAGGCGCGTTCACGGACATATATATCATCACGCCCGGACCCGCGAACTTTACCGGGGGGCAGTGTTTGCGAGTTATTTCGTTCTCTACGGAGCATGCAGAATCGTCCTGGAGGTATTCCGAATAGAACGCAAGATTTTCTTCGGATTAACCAACGCCCAGATCGTCATGATCCTGTTTGTCCTGATGGGAACCATCATTTTTCTCTTCATTTACCGTCGGGTCATGACTGAAAAACATTCCCCGGGTCGCTGTTACGAGCAGGAAGACCACGACGCTACCGAACTGATCAGGATCTTTACTTTTACGGGGTTGCTCGTTGTACTTCTCCTTTTTACGGTCGCGGCCTTCCACCTTACGCGCGTCACATTTGTCTGGCAATGGCCTTTCCAACCTGTCAAAGACCTGGCGGAAGCCTATCAAAGAATCGGGTACTACGCACCGATAATGCTGATGCCGGTTATTTCCCTGTACTGGTTGAAAATTTTTAATGTGCCTTTTATGAAATTTTTTAAAAGAGGCTGTTTTTCCTGGAGTATTATTATAGTTTTCGTGGTCAGCGCCTTCTATACCTTCGAATTGCTTTTTATAAGAGGGCTGGAACTCAGGGGGATTGCTTTCTGGCCTCCCGTGCTGATCCTGAGCGCCATGAACGCCTTTTCCGAAGAAATAACGTATCGCCTTTCATTATATGAAGTACTCCAACGGGCGGGTTTCTCAGAGACGGTTTCCAATATCATTCAAAGCCTGGTCTATTCGCTTATTCATTTTATGATAGCCGGGGCTCTTCTGGGCATGTATTCTTTTGTTTACGGATTTTTGCTCGGTGTTGTCCGCCGGCGGAC
>DSCZ01000512.1 GCA_011048855.1 Desulfobacteraceae bacterium
CAGGGTAAGATTGAAACTCACGCGAAAGAACGCGAGTGATGGTTCCTGTGAACGGAAGGAAAAATAACGATGAGTGACCTGGTTCGTGATTTGGGGCATTGTCAGCAACAGAAAAGTTCCCCTCAAAAGGGAATTCAAGCCATTCTCACCCCTAAGGATAAGGATCTCGGTGGCTTCAGCGTGCGGCGTCTGATGCCTTCCGATACGCTGAAGGCTGTGGGGCCCTTTGTTTTTTTCGACCATCTCGGGCCTGCCGACTTTAATCCTGGAGCGGGAATCGATGTGCGCCCCCATCCGCATATCGGGCTGGCTACGGTCACCTATCTGTTCGATGGAGAGCTTCTTCACCGCGACAGCCTTGGTAATGTGCAACCGATCCGTCCGGGTGAAATCAACTGGATGACAGCCGGGCGTGGCATTGCCCATTCGGAGCGCACTCCGCCGGAATTGCGGAAAAGCGGTCACACGCTGCATGCTTTACAGCTCTGGGTTGCGCTCCCGGAGGCAGACGAAGAGATCGCCCCTGAATTTATCCATTATGCGGCAGAACAATTGCCGGTAGTCGATGGGCAAGGGCGCAACATCCGGGTCATGGTCGGAGAAGCTTTCGGAATCAAATCTCCGGTGAAAACATACTCGCCGACGCTTTACCTTGAAGCGCGCCTTCAGGCCGGGGCTTCAATGGCGTTGCCGGAAAGCGTGGATGAGAGTGCGGTCTACGTGGTCCATGGTCAGGTGCGGCTACACGACCGCCAGATCTTGCAGAATCACATGGCTGTCATAGAGCCAGGGGCGGAAGGCGAATTGACTGCCGAAAAAGATAGCCTGCTGGTGGTCATCGGGGGAAAGCCTCTCGGCAAAAGAACCGTCTGGTGGAACCTGGTTGCCAGCCGTAAAGATCTGATCGAGCGGGCCAAGAAGGAGTGGAAGCAGGGGCGCTTCCCGGAAATCCCCGGGGAAAAGGAGTTTATCCCTTTGCCTGAGTAAAAACCGCAACTTCCCTGAATAATGCTGACAATCAGTCTGCCGTCTTTTGGAGTTTCTCGGCAAGCCACATCTGATGTATTCGCAAAAATTCAGAGGATGGCTAAGCAAAAATTTCGCCCTACAAGGCTTGGTGGTTTTTCAGGGGCGAAGGCATACATCAGGTATGTCGAGGTCCTGAAAAACCACCGTAACGCCGTAGGGCGGACTTTTTGCGACGCCATCACATTTTGATGATGGACTGGCGGGGCACCTCGAGGCGACGCGTTTCTTTGTCCAGAGAATGAAACATCCAGACCGGAAAATCGACATTGACTCTGCGTTGCTCCTGTTCGGGACGGCGTGCCCTGGACAGGTCGAGGTCGTCAATGACGCTTTCGTCGCCTTGATCGAATTTTATGTCAAAATCTTCAGCTTTCATAAATTTCGATCTTTTCTTGTCGCGAACGCCGGACCGAGATGAGGCGAATGGTCTCCTGGCGATAAGTAATCACCACCGACCGGTGTTTGGAAAGCGCGCAGCGCGCCGAGCTTTTTTTGCGGCAGGTCACGACCTAAAAATGTGGAATTCAACCCTGGGTTGAGATATTATTTTTTCGACATCACATAAAATGGTGATGCGGTTTTCGACTTGCCTCGGGTGTTTTTCGACAAAATGAAGATAGAAAACCTAAATATTCGAATCGTTCAGGAATCTCTCGTGCCGAGGGAGTGCCGTCTAGCCGGCTGGGCGGCGCTAGGGATGGCTTTGTCTATCGAAGCCCCAATTAGACATCTCTCTTGTGTTTCTGAGAAATACGTACGTGGCAGCCGCAAGGCAGAAGGTGAGTGGACCGTTTTTGACAAGCGCTATTGGCCAGGTGAAACGTTCGCCGATCACTTAACCTTTGCCCTGCGTCACGAACCGCTTGATCTGCCCCTCTTTGTGAAGATTCTTAAGGCTGCGCCGAAAGATCTCATCACCGATTATGTCGGGAGTGCTCCGAGCGGACAGCCGAATCGTCGCGTCTGGTTTCTGTATGAGTACCTCACCGGGCAAACGATCGACCTTCCCGATGCAGAGCAGATAGCAGCCATCGACCTTCTTGACCCAAAAGACTATATCACGGGGCAGCCAGCTCTCTCGAAGCGTCACCGCGTTCGCAACAATCTCCTGGGGACGGCCGGTTTTTGTCCCGTCATCCGCCGGACACAACGTCTTGATGCTTTCATGGCAGCGGGATTAGACGATCAGGCAAGGCAAACAATCGGTCGAACGGGAGGGCATTTGGTGGCGCGGGCTGCGAGCTTCCTTCTTCTGGCGGATAGTCGGGCAAGCTTTGCCATCGAGGGAGAGCGTCCGCCGCGCTCACGCCTTGAACGCTGGGGCCGAGCAGTGATACAGGCTGGCCGGCAGCCGCTGACTCTGGACGAACTTCTGCGTCTACACGCGATCCTGATCGAGGATACACGATTCATCCATGCGGGCCTCAGACCCGATGGGGTTTTTCTCGGAGAAAGGGATTACACTGGCGAGCCGTTGCCCGAGTTTATTGGAGCCCGGCCAGAGGACCTGCCGGCCCTTATGCAGAAACTGATTGAGGCCAATGATAAAATGCGCCTGGACGGGATTGACCCGGTCCTGCAAGCGGCGGCCACCGCCTTCGGGTTCGTCTATATTCATCCCTTTCAGGACGGTAATGGCCGTGTTCATCGCTGCATCATTCATCACGTGCTGGCGGAGAGGAACTTCACACCTCCGGGAATGGTTTTCCCCGTGTCGGCGGTCATGTTGGACCGGATTGACGCTTATCGCAAAATTCTGCAGGTCCATACCGGGCCAATTATGCCGTTTATCGACTGGAGACCGTTCCCTGATGGCAACGTCAAGGTTCTCAATGAAACGGCAGACCTTTACAGGTACTTTGACTGCACAGAGTCCGCCGAATTTCTGTATGACTGTGTCCAGCGAACCGTGGACCACGATCTGCCCCGCGAAATCGAGTATCTGCGGCGTCATGACGAGGCAATACGAAAGACCATGGATACTGTTGAAATGCCGAACAACCTCGCCGAAAATCTGGTCCTCATGATTCTGCAGAACAACGGCAGATTAGCAAAACGTCGCCGGCAGAAAGAATTCGAGGCGTTGACTGACGCGGAAGTTTCCGCCCTTGAGCAAATCGTTCAAGACGCGTTTGAAGGTTTTCCTGAAAACCCTTTGCCGGTCAACTGAAATTCAGCATTGCATGTCTCTGGCTGCTTTTTTGGTTTCCGCCGGATCCGTTGCATTACATTGGCAAGCAGACGTCGTGCCTCTTCACGGCGCATTCGTGCATCACTAAGACTTATTTCGGGGTAGGAGCCGATCGCCAGAAGTTTTTCCCTGTCGGCAAAGCGATACTTCAAACGCCACAGCTTGCCGCCAGTTGTTGTGACGAGCAGATAGAGACCACCGCCGTCGGTGAGCTTGTAGTCGCGATCTCTAGGTTTAGCTTTGCTGACCTGGAAATCGGTCAGCGGGGGCACGCGTTTGGGCATGCTGGCCTCGTTTTGGGGGTATCTTGTTTTTGGGGTAGATCAATATACCCCAAAAATACCCCCAAAAAATCTGGCTGTTAACGATCTGGGGTGGACGGATGCAGACGCTGGACACTAAAGAACCCGCCTATTTGGCGGGTTCTTTAGGTTTATCGGGATTGTGCTTTTTTGTTAACTGGTGCCGAAGGCGAGACTCGAACTCGCACGACCTGTCGGTCACCACCCCCTCAAGATGGCGTGTCTACCAGTTCCACCACTTCGGCATGATGCGCGGGCTTATTGCCCGGCGGGTTTCTCCGTGCCCGGCTGGGCGGCCGGAGCGGCGGCAGGCGCATTCCCGTCCGTCTTTTCGGTCCCGGCCGAGGGGGCCGGGGCGGCGGCGGGAGGCGCCGTTTCTTCGAATTTCACAGGGCCGGAGCCCTCTTCCCTGGTCTCGGCGGGCTTGGCCGCATCTCCACCAGGGGC
>DSCZ01000526.1 GCA_011048855.1 Desulfobacteraceae bacterium
ATTTACTCTATGCTCAAGAATCAACAGCCTTACTACGACCCAGATGTAGATTATGAAGCCTTGATGGTCCAACGCAACGCTCCGCGCTGGATAAAGGCACTGAAGAAGTACGGATACATGCCCTTGGCTAAGGCAGCCTAACCGTACTTCACCGGAACACACACAACCTGGAACCATGCCCTCGTATCTTTCAGGACTCCAAGAGGGCCTACTTGAACTGTGCCCGTTCAGCGAGACGCATTTTCACGGTAAAGATGCATCAATCCCCTTCCACTTCCAAACCGTGTTCATGGGTTTGTAGCTATTCTATTTTATTTATTCTTCAACTTTTTCGAGTCCCGTTGGGACTACCACCTACTTCACCCCCGAGAGCACCTGCAGGATATAAACTGCATCACCGAGGCCGGGTTTATCCCCCCACAACACCGATCCGGAATCCCCGATGGTGAAACTGCCTGTGAATGACGGCCCGGCCACACCTCCCGACATGGGGGTGGCGGTCACGGTCCATATTTCTCCAGGGGTGAAGTCGATGCCGCTTTCCCCCTGGTAGACCATATCCTCAGCCTGAAGCTTGTCAGGATGAATCACGCTTTCTCCGCTTGAGCTTGTCCATTCGTAGGTATAAGTCACCGTCCCTTCTCCGGCGGTTGACGGAACACTGGCCTGGATATGAAGCACCGGGATGAAAACAGGCCGCGTCGGCGTTTCTGAGCCGGCTTCCTCATCGCCCGAATAAAGCACCGTAATCATGGGAAACATAACCTGGCCGTAGGTAGTGGCATGACCTGTTACAGCCACGGTACCTGATGGTGCAACGACCATGGCTGCTGCGTATTCGCTGTTCCCCGGGTTTTCCGCGTAGTTATAATGAAAAACTGATAGAGGCGCGCTGCCGTCCGGAGAATACTTCACCGTTGCATAATCATGAACAGGAATCATTTCATATGGCTCGGAGAGGTACACCTGCCCTGTGACGTAAATGTTATCAGCCGCGTCTGTGCCCACGCCCACTGCAAACTCCCACTCAGACGGATTATCCCCGCTGTAATGCGCCTCCCACATGCGGTTCTTCGAAGCCGCGCCTTCATACTTAACAACCGTCATGTCGGCGCCCGTTGAGGTGTTGGCGGCTGCACCGGCCACGATCACGTCTCCGGCAGCATCCACGGTGATCGCGGTGGGATAATGCATCCCCGAAGCGTCGCCGCCCTGGTAGTAGTCATGCCATTGTTTTTCGCCGTCAGCGGTATTGAACCGTGCCACGGACCAGAAGCTCTCCTGGTCATCGCTCACATGCAGTCCGCTGAAATACACAGCCGAGCTGTCCGGACTCAGAGCCAGGTAGTTGTAGCTTTTTTGGCCGTTTGAGTCGCCTAAATAGTTCATCCACTGGAGCACACCTGAAGCGTCGTACTTGGCAACCAAATTGTCCTGACGGATTGGATCCTCCGGGAGCTGTGCCTGCCCGCAGACATAAATATTGCCCGAAGTGTCCAGCGTTAGGTCATAAAAATACATCCACCCGCTCTGCTCCTCGTTTTCCTCCATTACGTCAACACTTCCCGGAGTGCCGTCGCTGTTCACTTTAAAAAGCATTCCCCGCATGTTGTTCACGCCCGCCACGTAGCAGCTGCCTGAACTGTCGAGGGCAATGGCATAGGCTTCCTGATGCCCGTCATCTGCAGAACCGTAGACATATGTCCAGTCCGGATCCTCTCCCGTTTTGTATTCCGGACCATACTTTCTGACAACAATCCGGTAATCCTTGTGGAAAAGTTCATCTCCGCTGATGATAGCCAGGTACGTGTTTCCCGCAGCGTCTGTTGCCAACGCTGCTGCACGATCCACGGAACCGTCGTCCTCCCCGGGCGATGAAGCAGGGACGTGGTTGTATACGTCACGCTACCCCACTGAACCGTCTTCGCGGTTGTACTTATAGACGACGGCGTCCGTCCGCCGGTCAGGAATACCGGCTTCCCCGAGTACGTACACGTTTTCAGGGCCGTCCATTGCAATCTTTTTGCCTTCAGCGGCATAACCCGGTGTGGCGCCCGGCTCATCAGCTGCGGTATAAACCGCAACCCAGGTTTCCTTGCCCGACTCCTGCGCTATGGCGGTATTCACGAAAAACACCACCCACAGAGCAATCACTCCAAGACCCACGACCCCGGTGAAACGTAAACGCATGGCCATCTCCTTTTTGCATGGTGTTTTATGATTAGATTGACAAAAAATTAATACGGTTTTATTTAACAAAAAGATAAAAGAATTTATAATATGTTGCTGTGCAAGAATTTTAATGGGTGAGAACTAAATCTAGATATTGGAAAATATAGTAAACAGTCCGTTTATGTCAATTGAAAAACGGACAAAATACACAAGGACGCGCAAAGCCTTGTAGTTTCTGCAAGCAAAAGCCCATCCGCCTGCAGGGACAAAACATTCGCTGTTTAATGCACCTTTAAGTTCGTTTTTGTGTCCTGTTCTTTGCATCCTTGACAGACGCCCGCAGGGTACTTTATTATAAAAAATATTTGTTTCTCTAAGTTATGTATCACTTTATTCGATAATTAAGGTTATAACCGCCCGTAAAATCGTTGCTCATCAAGGGAGGAAACTGCGATGAAAACGATTGCATGCATCCTTCTCTTTGCCGGGCTTTTGCTCATCGCCGGCATACATTCCACGAACGCTCGGGAGCAGATCACCTTCTGGACCACCGAAGTAGAAAAGGACCGGCTGGAAATCCAGAAGGAGATAGCCGCCGAATTCACGAAAAAGCACAATATCGAGGTCCGCGTGGTGCCTGTGGGGGAAAATCATCTCGCCGAGCGAACGACTGCGGCGTTCGCCGCAAAGTCTCTCCCGGACGTTATATATCACCCCCTCGATTACACGGTCGGCTGGGCCGATGAAGGCATTCTGGACAGCCGAGCGGCCACCGGAGTGGTCAACAGCCTCGGAGAAAAAACGTTTTCCCGCGGTCCTCTCAGCCTCGTGCAGGTGGAAGGAGGCTATGGGGCGGTTCCGGCCGATGGATGGGGCCAACTTCTTCTTTACCGAAAAGACCTCTTCAATGAAAAAGATCTTGCTCCCCCGGATTCCTGGAATCGCATCCTGACCGCCGCAGAGGCCCTGCACGATCCGCCGCGGATGTGGGGGTTTGAAGCGGCCACGGATCCCAGCCAGGTTTACATGCAGCAGGTATTTGAACATTTCGCTCTATCGAACAACGTCAAACTCACAACAAAAGAAGGCGAAGTCGATCTGAATACACCGGCAATGCTCGAAACACTGGAATTCTACAAGGCCCTCACCTCATTTTCCCCACCCGGGAATCTTTACTGGCTGCACACCAGGATGGATTACCTCTCGGGCCGCGCGGCGATGATCATCTGGTCGCCTTTCATACTGGACGAACTCTCAGGTCTCCGCCGCGACCAACCCGTGGTTCCGGATATAGCCCGCAAAGAGCAGGGGTGGCTTGCAAGAAACACCGGGTTCATCACCTCGATACGCGGCCCGTCAGGGGAAGCGCAATACGGGCAGCCCAGCTATTTCGGGATTTCATGTGATGCAAACAAGGAGGCGGCCGGGAAATGGGTTCAGTTCCTCTTGACCGAGGGATACCTCAAATGGCTCGCGATAGCAGCGGAAGGTAAACTTCCGCTTAGAAAAGGGACGCCGGAACGACCCGACTTTTTTGTGGAAGGCTGGATCAATCTTGAATTCGGGGGAGCCAGCGGGGCCAGGATATCCCGGTTTTACGGGATGGATGTGGTGCGGGCGATCGTCGACGGCGCCGACAACTTCGACCGGTGGGGATTTAAAGAAGGCAAGGGGCCTTTAATTTTCAAAATCTACAGAACAAAGGTGATATCCGAGGTTATAAAACGATTTCTGGACAATGAAATCACCGCCACCGAGGCCGCAGAGATGATGGACAGGTTGGTAA
>DSCZ01000241.1 GCA_011048855.1 Desulfobacteraceae bacterium
CAAGACCCACCCGGTGGGCCGGAAGTCGGCCAATGAGTTGGGGATTTATGATATGAGTGGCAATGTGTGGGAGTGGTGTTCGGACTGGTATGATAAGAATTATTATTCCCGTTCACCTTCCCGCAACCCCACGGGTCCTTCCTCGGGCTCCCTCCGCGTCCGACGCGGCGGCAGCTGGCTCAGCAACGCCGGCTTCTGCCGTTCAGCCAATCGCTACCTCATCCCCCCGTCCAACCGCATCAGCATCCTCGGCTTCCGCCCGGTCATGGAGCCCTAGTTTGATGGATTACGAAAGCCTGTGGAGTTGGGGTTTTGGCGTTGGGCACTGGGCAGAGTGAAACGGCAGGTGAACTTGTGATGCAAGCTGAAAATGTTTTGGAGCGGGTCTTTGCGCCGCGGGCGTGGGCGGGCGCAGCCATCGCCCCCCGCCGCGGCGCCGCTGTGGAATTACAAACCATGAAAATGAGCAGGAGCAGGTAAATGGCCGAAGTTCCAAAGATTCCCGGGTACGTGATCGAAAAAGAGTTGGGGCAGGGGGGGATGGCCCGGGTGTTCCTGGCAAAGGAAGCGAAATTAGAGCGTTACGTGGCCCTCAAGGTCATGGCCCTTTCGCCCACGCAGGACGACTCTGTGGCCAAACGATTTGTTCGGGAGGCTCGGACGGCCGCGGGCCTGAATCATGTGGGGATTGTTCCCATCTACGACGTGGGGGAGCAAGAAGGTTTTTTCTATCTGGCCATGGAGTTTCTTCCCGGGGGCAGCCTGGCGGGGATAATCGAGCAGGGGCCGGTGCTCCCGGAGAAGGCGTTGGAGATCTTCGTGTCCATCGCGTTGGCGTTGGATTACGCGCATGGCGAGGGATTTATCCACCGGGATGTCAAGCCCGATAATATCCTGTTCCGTAAAGACGGCACACCGGTGCTGTGCGACTTCGGGATCGCCCGGGCGGTGGGATCGGCCACGAGGTTGACCAAGACCGGCATGAGCGTGGGCACGCCCCACTACATGAGCCCTGAACAGGCAAGGGGAAAAAAGCTGGATGGAAGATCGGATCTCTATTCATTGGGGGTGGTACTCTACGAATTGCTCACGGGAAAAGTACCCTTCGAGGCGGAGGATTCCGTGGCCGTGGCCATTGCCCACGTCCAGGACCCGGTGCCGCCCCTTCAGGAGAACCTCGTGAAGTACCAACCCCTGCTGGACAAACTCCTTGCCAAGGACCCGGAGGAACGTTTCCAATCAGGGGCAGAAGCTTTGTCTATGGTGACTTCCCTGGGAGTTAAGTTTCCGAAAATATCGGTAGCAAATGAAAATACTAATGGAACAGGAAATAAAGACAACGGTTCCGAAATGGACTACTGGAGCCCTGATAATATTAAAATCGAGGCGGAACCGGTTTACGGGAAATTGATCTGCAGGTGCCTGGAGGATGACGTTCAACTTTTTATTGATGGTGAACCAGTCAAAAAGCTGTGTTCCGGATTCCGGTTCACAATCCGGTTAAAAGAGGGCTGGCATGTCATATCCGCGACAAGGCGAAGGGATCGGTGGGATCAACGGATCCTTATCGAAGAAGAACAACCGGTCCATACGACAATTGCGTTTCCCAATAAAGATAAACTTACGACTGGAAGGAACTCAATCAAAAAAAATGAAGTTCAGGTCGATAATCGGATAGTTATGAGTAAAAGTCCGATTTTTATTGTGCCGGCAGTTTTTTTAATTCTGATTGGACTGATTTTCCCATTTTCAAGCGTTTTTCCGGATCTGACAATTAACCTGCTTATCACAATGGGTTGCCTGGTTCTCGGACTTGGGTACAGCCAGCAGAAAAGACTCGCAATTGTCGTTACAATGGTAGCCTGTTTCTTTATTCTTTATGCACTGGGGACAAAGTTTATTTTTCTCGGCTGGATTCGAATGGGGGTTGTTATCGCCAGCGGATTAGCCATCACTATTGGTTTGCTTATGGAGCGTTATCGGGTGCTCTTGGTATTGTTGTATTTGCTGTCATTTATTCTAATGGTTCAGATTGTAGATACTGCACTTTGGTACTTTATGTTCACGTTTATTGGAGTCTTAGTGCAATTGCTGTTAATAATGGCTGTAGTAAAAAGCAGCAAAAATTTTTTATATAATAAGGCCAACAAATTTTTAATTTACCATTTTGCGATAAACTTAATATTAGTGATTATTGCTCTTGCTGAGTTTTATACATCAGGGCTATTTAAGATTTACTTTCATAGTGGTGTTTTGATTGACGGAGTTATTTCACAAATTATATGTGCAGTGGTTTCATCTGTTTTGTGTGTTTCCATTCTGGCTGTAAATGAGTTGAGAAAAGTATGAGAAACTATTGTGAATTATTCACACCGGGTATTTTGTAACCGGGGAGGGGTACGGGGTTTCCGGTCCTTTTTGGAAATGGATCTTCCTGGTAATGGAAAATGTCTTTGAAAGGCTCCCAGTAGTGGATTGAAGCGGATTGACAAAGTCACGGTTCCTGTTCGGGGAATGGAAAGGATCTTGCGCAGTGTGAATATGTGTTCCGACAATATCGGCCTGTCCAATGGATCGTATATGTCGGCAATTTCAGGTCTAACCGCAAATTAAACTGGAACCGTTTGTATTATCGCCAAGCTGTTTCCAGAGGAAAAAAGCGAGGGTGTCCCTTGTTGTCAATAGGCGTATTCTTTTACGCAGTAAATCGGCGTATATTTTTACGCATGAGTAGTAGAGGATAGATGCCGTTGTGGGAATGTGGTAAACCCGAAGGGTTTTCCAAAGAGATGTGGTAAATCTTTGATTTTCCATATCTCTGTCATTTCCACAACGAAGGGGCGGTTGAAAAGTGGAAAACATACGCTACGTCTCCCTGATCCTTTTGTTATATTCTTTGAGTCGATAGCTATGGCCATCGATATCAGTGGGCGCCACCGTGTATGAAGCCCTGACCGGTCATCCGCCCTACCAATTGGACTACGGAGACTAGGAACAGGCGCGAAACGTTCACAAGAGTGGTGGTTTCAAGAGTATCCGCTCGTTTTGTGACGCTCATAGCCCCACGTTGGATGCCATTGTGTCGAGGGCGTTATCTCCACTACCTGAAAACCGCTTTGCTGATAGCCGACAAATGGAGGTGCTACTTGGGCAGCTACTGGAGTACCATGAACCTGCCTGATGGTGCCGATGCGGCGTTTTCCCACCTTTTCCAGACAACGATTGAGTTGGTGGAGGGGCGATTCACGCAAGAGGCAGTCCATCTCCCCTCTTTCAAAAAAGATCGACCGTCATCACCACAGGTGAGTTCCCCCGTTGGTGTTGAAAAGCAACGCCAGGAAGAAGAAAGAAAACGTGAAGCGAAAATGGCGGAACAGCGTAGAATGGATGCGGAACGGCTAAAACAGGAAGCCATGGCCAGTGTCCACCACTTGATTGAAAGGGGCCGTTTCGCGGAGGCCGAATTGGTGTTGAATGAGCACTTCGACCTGGGAGAAGAATTTGCCGCTCACCGGATCGCGCTTTTATTGGATTGGAAAATCCTCAAAAATGAATACGAAACCGCCTATCGGCGGCAGGATTTCAGAAAAGCATTGGAGAAACTGCGCGAATTGATCTACTCCGTTCCCGAAGGCGAAGGCAAAAGCAAGTTAGAGAAAGAATACGAGAAGATCACGGCAGAGTAGCATGTAACAGTCAAGGAGTTGAAGTCAAAACTTGGGAATGCCGAAGGAGCGTTGGAACGGGCGGCTCTACTCAAATGCAATAAGTTTAACTTGAGTTGACACAGGAAGAAGACAGGTGGTCAAATTACCTCATTTGAAGATGGGTGTTTTATCAAAGGAGGATCATATGACCACCCAAGACAAGCTTATCAGAAGTAAGCTGATATTGCTAGTGTCATGTCAACTGTGAATTGACGTAAATATATG
>DSCZ01000336.1 GCA_011048855.1 Desulfobacteraceae bacterium
CCACATAGTCGACAAACCGGCTTCCGGCTATCTCGACGCCATTCATCCCTGCGAGCTTTTCGATAATCTCCAGCATTTCCTCACGAAGCATCTCGTAAAGATCACGGCCTCTGAGATGAGAAATCCCCCTGGCCAAAGCCAAAGATACGGAAAGCACGGCATTCATCCCCAGGTTCTGCTTCCGCTGCTTCAAGAAGATGCAGTCGCCGGCCGTCAGCGAATCGCCCATTTTTCCGCGGCGCTCGGCCGTTCCGAGCTCAAGGGAAAGCAGGGTGCGGTCCACGTCTCTGAGCGTTAAACCAGCGATATCTTTATCGGCGAACGCCGGAGCGATGACAGTGCCGACATTCTCGACGGCATTCAGGCATCCTTTTCCATCATAACGCTGCGTTCTCTGGAAAAGGGCCAGAAGCCCGTCATCATCACGCTCTTTTATTCGGGATTCCTTGACATCCGGAACAAAGGCATACACGCCCGGTTCCCGCTCAACGAACAATCCCGGATGCCTGGCAATGACCTCGGGATATTCCGCTCGCTCGAATACCGCATCGACAAGATGAACGGCCTCGCCGGTTCCTGCCGATGTTCCCAATGGTGTGGCCCCCCGGAATTTCAAGGACACTCCCGCACCCGGAAGCGATACCTCCACCGTGGCCCCAACGGTCGGAATACCGGCATTGGTGGGCTCTTCATAAGCGTAGATAGTCCGGATAACGGGATTCTGATCCGGGTGCAGCATTTCATTTTTATATGCGATCTCCCCCCGCTGCATGAGCTCTGTGACGGCGTGGTATTTGATCAAACGCTCTGTATTGGCTCCACCGCCGGCCTTGAGACCGAGGGCATTGACGGCAAGGGCGATCTGGGCTTCCATGTCGTCGTTGGGACTTTTTGACCGATGCGACACCACCAGTTCCATTCCCTTGCCCAGAGCCACCAGCATAGCGAGGATGGTCTCATACAGAGACCCGATCTGGTTGGCCTTGATCAGGACCGTGTTGATGAGACCCCTGGAAGCGGCCATCTCGATAGTGGCATCATTGGTGGTCACCAGGTCATCCCCGATCACGAACACCCGGTCTCCCAATGAAGAAAGCAGTTTCTTCCACCCCTCCACATCATTTTCCGAAAACCCATCCTCGATGGAGAGGATGGGGATATCGTATTCCCGGATGGCTTTCGTGTAGAGGTCGAGAACCGCATCGCGGTCCATCACGGTCTGGGATTTATGGCGCCAGAACAGGTACATCCCCACACTGTCGGGCACCTTGAACTCCTTCCTGTAGGCGATCTCCAGTTCGGACATGGCAGGATCCAGCGCGATGGCCACATCCACGCCGGGCCGGCAACCGCACTCCAGGATGGTCTGTTTCATCATGGCCCAAAGCCGGACTTCGGGTAAGGGATAGGCTCCTCGTTCTATATAAGGGGCCAGACCGCCTTCGAGCCCGATGCCCATCACCCGGCAGCCTTCCGCTTTTTCGATAATCTCCTTAAGACGGTTCTGGAGACGGACAGTCATTTCCTGGGCTTCCTGGTAGTCCCGCGCTCCGAGAATAAGGAACATGGCTTCCTGCATGCTGATGTTGGATTCGGGATATTCTTTCTCTGTATGGCGACCACCCATGCCGCAGTTACGAAACTGCCAGGGGGCCGTGACAGGCCCGAGCTTGGGGTGAGTGATCTCCTGGATTCGGCCGGCGAGCATACGCTCCTTGGCCGTTGGGGCGTTTTCCCACCACACTGCACCATGAACTATAGATGCCGCTTTTTCCAAAGCCCGGCGCTCCCTCAGGCGGAATTCTTTGTATTTCCCTGGATCGGCAAACAGGAAGTCGAGGAGCGAAACGGTTCCGATGCCCAGAAAGAGCCGGCCGGCGTAGATGAATACGCTTTTATCGAAACCGAGCCCCAATATCAGCAGGACAGCAGCAGGAGGCAGGAAAATGAGCGCCACATTGCGGCTCGTCCGAGGACCTGCGGCAGCCACAGCCAGGTTATAAGGGGCATCGGGATAATAGTTGAGCCCCTCACGTTTGATGCCTGCCGTTTTTCCGAAAGGAACATGGAGAAAAATGTGTAAAAATCCGAATATTCGGCGAACTGTCGTGCCTTTCAAGATGCGTTCGGCCGCTTCCTGCGAGCTGTCATTGAGCGCGTTCAGCTTTGCCGCCGTTAGGAAATGGCCTATCTCATGCAGGGCGATCCCGGTATGAAAGCTGATGTACATGAACAGGGCCGAGATGATAGTTTCCGGGCTGACGAAGATGAACTTCAGCACCTCTCCCTTGAAAATCTCCGCCGAAGGAAGAGCCAGGACAGAAGAGATAAAGGCCACATGGAAGGAAACAAGAATGTGGTTGGCGATTACCCACCCTTCCTGTAAAAACACCTGAGGTCCTTCCCTTTTCCGTTTTTTATTCATTTTTTTTTGCCATCCGCTCCCATATCGCTTCTATGTTGTGCTTATTGATTTCGATATCCTGCATTTCGGTTACCCTGTTTCTTGATTGGGGGGAGTCCGATACATTCGAGAATTTATTCTATCTCGTTTCTTCTGACATATCCAGTATTTTTAGCTGTTGTAAACGCAATGAATAATTTTACATCGTCATGGTGAGTGCCCGAAAGGAACGTAGCCATCCATGGCTCGCCACGTCGTTTCACTCCTCGCGATAAAACAGGAATGAATTCGTCCGTAATAAAAGGTCGTGTAACCATCCCCTATCCTGCCTATAGATTCTTGATTCGGTCGGCCGAGTTGAAGTTTTAGAAACAAATGATCTTTAAGAGAATTTAGGATCAGTAATTTTAAAGATACAATAGTCAGTCAAAGCAAAAAAATAAGGAAAACAATAAATTAAGACTGTTCAATACTTATAACTAATTGAATATAAACAAGTTATAAGGGTCGTATTTTAGACTTACCCCCATTTTTTGCCAAAAAACACCCAGAGTTGCTTATTTTGGGCAAAAGTTACCCCCACTTTTCATGAAAAGTTACCCCCATTTTTTCCCTGTTTTGTTCCCTTTGTTTTCAATAAGCATTTTATCTAAGTATTATATTTTATCGCAAGTTACAGCTTGTATTCTCTCCTGTTTTTGGGTAGCGTGAGTATTGAACAGATACCCACTTTATTATTGAACACCCCTTAGAGGAGATCACCCATGACTGATTACCAATTACCTATGCCGAAAATCTCTAGCGCTTATCTGGACCTTATCGATGAAAATAATGACCTGGTTAGATATTTCCGATCGATTAATCTCTCCAATATTCATCCTGTTATCGAGAAGTGTTATTCCCATGCTGGGCCCCAAGGATACGGAATGGGACTCTTCCTATCTCGGATGCTGAAAGTCAAACAGATTTTTGTATCTGACAGAATTCTGGCCAGACGTCTTGCTGAAAACAGCACCTATAGACATCTCTGCCTTCTTGACAAAGGGCCTACTCCTGCTCATAACACCTATAACACCCTGAGACTCCATCTCGGAGTAGAAAGATATGCGGAGATCCACGTAAACTTTGTAAACCAAGCAAATAAACTTGGTCTCTTAAATCCCAATATCGAACAACTCCCTAAAAATCGCCGTGATGGTCTCATTCTCATCGGCGACTCAACTCCGATCAGATCTTATTGTTCCTCTAAAGGAATAAAACAAAAAAACGGATCATGGAGTTTTACCGACCCTTCGGTTAGTTTTGGCCGGCCTCATCATAAAGATAAATATCCGGTTGGGCATAAGGCCCATTCCTTAATAACTATTACTGGAATTCCTATGGTCAGTATGGTAAGCACCCGTAAAGATGCAGATGAAATTCATATATTCCCGCTCCTGGATAAGTTCAAAAAAAGATTCCCTGCTTTTAATATAGCCTATATTATCCTGGATGCGGGCTATGATTCTGAGGAGATCTATAA
>DSCZ01000243.1 GCA_011048855.1 Desulfobacteraceae bacterium
CAGGGAGGGTGTAGGGTAATTTCCACTCTTTTTTGTCCGATTTTTCTTGAGCCAGAGCAATTAGGGTAGAAATATACCGAGCCATGATCACCTTCGATGACAGTGATTGTACCACCAACCTTTATGAGATTTTTCAGTATAGCTAAGGCGTTATCTGGTCGAGAAAGGTGTTCCAAGACATGACAAACAAAGACGTGGTCGAACGATTCCGGCTCAAAGTTCAAATTGAAAATATCAGCCTGTTGGAATTGAACATTGCTGAGTTCTTCGGATTCCACAGCTCTTTTCGCTTTGGCAATAGATTCCTCGGATATATCAATAGAAATGAACGACGCATTTGGGCTGTTGCGAGCGAGAATGACAGTTTGTGCGCCGACTCCACAACCGGCTTCCAAAACCCGGCTACCGTGCGGATAGGAAGTATCGGAATGTAGAAGTTCGACCAAGGTATTGGCCTGATCTTGGAGACGCCTGTTTTCCCTTGAGTCATATCCATGAATGTATTCTAAGTTACTTGACATCATCTTTCCTCCAGCCGAACGCATTTCTCACCGGCTGGTGTGGAGCGCAGCGGAACACCAGTCAGGTAAAAAAAGATGTTGGGCCATAGCTTTTCCCATTCTTCTTTAGAAATGGAAACTTGACGAAGTCAGCGACTTGTTGGCCAAATTCGTATGGCCGGTCTGCCTCGACCTGTTTTTGTTCGGTGTTGTCCCTTGTGCTGAACAACATTTCAGTTGGATTGCCTTCGTCATCCCTAATAATTTTCCCCACTGTCTCGATCCAGAGATAGCTGCCGTCGGCGCAGCGATATCGATATTCTTTCCTTCGGATGTCATCGCCTTCGGCCAGGTAGTCACGTAAAGCAGATGATATTTCCGGCAAGTCATCCGGATGGACAAAATCCAGCACATTTCTTCCGACCAGGAAATCGAGGTCATACTTCAAGATCTTGTGGGAGGCACTAACGAATTTGAAGTTGCCCTCCAAATCGGCCACCGAAACAAGATCGAACATATTATCAAATACGAGCTGCAACAATTGTGTCTTCTCTTCCAACGCCAACTGGGCCTTGCGTTCTTCGGTCTGGTCGCGAAAAACCAGCACGACCCCGGTAATCTCGCCGGCCGCATTGCGGATCAGCGCCATGCTGTCGGCAATCGGAATTTTTCGTCCGTCTCTGGCCGGCAGCAGGGTATGGTTGGCCAGACTGAAAACCAGGCTCTCATTCAAAACCCGGCGGACAGGATGACCTATAACTGATACGACGCTTTCTCGGCCTCGAATTGCGGCGTCGAGCGGAAGGCCAGGATCCAGGTGTGACCGTACAGTTCCAGAGGCACCTGGCTGGAGAATCGCGCCCGATATCCGTTGCCGTAACCGCCTTTCAACTCGCGGCTGGCGAAGAAGAAGGCTTCCGGCCATCATCGGCGGTTTGAATACAATTCTTTCATCGGCTTTTCGGTCATGAGATTATCACACCGACAATCATCTGCATACAATTGCAGCACACCAGGCATGAGCCTGTCGGGCGTTTATGAGGAAGAAATCGGCTTGAATTCACAACTTCCGGCTCCGGTTTCAGATTTCCGGCCAAGGTTTGTGGTTCTCTGCGGTCGATGAGTTGTATTCTAAAAACATAAGCAACAGTAAAATGATAATTTATCTTTTTGTCCCATTTATACAATCATGTGCGTTCCCTATCCCTCCATTGGGCCAACCGTTTCAATTCGAAACAAGTATGCACCATCGCGGATTGTAATGGGAGCTGCATCAGCCCCTAATTGCATGGTAATTTCCGCTCTTTTTTGTCCGATTTTTCTTGACATAGCATTCATAAAATTTGAAAAAGAAAAGTCAATGAAGGAAAGGCATTCAGGCCGCTGGTGGTCAGAAGTTGATAGGGCTTTTCTTCTCTTTGACAGTCATACTTTTGGTGGTGTAAGCGTCTGAAGGGAGAAATGGGATACCATGGGATCAAAATCATGGTCATCATGGAGCAAGATCAATCCTTCCAAGATACAGAAAGTTGCAATAACTAAATCAATCGTTTTCCGTACAGTCACACCAGCTTTTCGAAGGCGCCGGTAATTTTGAGCACTTTGAACGGCGACATTGTAACCGCCGATTTGGCGAAATGTGAGAATGCCAAGGAAGTTTTTGGCTGTTTCGTAATCCTTGTCGGATCTGAAACCTTGAAGAACCTCTGTGAGAATCAGATCCCCAATGATAATAGGAACTTTAGAGAGACAAACGTCAAGCATGTCCGTCTGCCACGTGGAAATACCGTTGAAATAATTGATCCATACGGATGAGTCGACCAGAATCACCGATCTAACCTCATTGCGTCAAGGTCGCCATCCCATTTCAGTTTTCCACGCAGGCTTATGATCCGTTCCTGTTTTTTAATCTGAACCAAAAGTTTAAGACCGGTTTCAACAACGGCTTTTTTGGTTTTTTGCCGGCTGAGTGTCATAGCCTCACTCAAGAGTTCGTCATCTATGTTAATATTGGTGCGCATCGTTTTGGCTCCCATGTGTCGCGTGTATGGAATTGATGATATATACACATTTAGATGGTGTCAAGTTCTGATACGTTTATACTTCGGAATGGTTTCAGTCGAATGCATAACAGCCGGGGGAGGCGACCCCTTACCATAGCTCTGAACATGGTCCTTGCCACATGGGCCGGACAGATAACCTGGAAGGGTTGAGAACGGGGACGTTATGTTAAAAAGTAAATTGAAAATACACTGAGTTTTTGTTTTATTGATCAGGTGTACTCAAACAAGCCAGCTTGGACGGGCCCGGTGTGTTGCGCCACATCGTGATCCGGGGTTCAGGAGCAGCTGACCTCAACCGTAGAGCAACTTGAGGAGAAAGGGCGGCAAATGGCCCTCCTCTCACGTTCGCTGAAAGAATCAGAGCAAGAGAGGCAAAAGAAAAAGTTATTCTAAAAACTGGTTCAGGCATCGACAGCCTCAATCTCGATGGCTGGCTCAAGCTCGACTGCATTGGCTTGGATGGCAGCTATGCTCGCGATCAAGCGTAAGAAGGAAAAGGGTCGCAGAAGTTCGAGACCCTGGTGGAGCTTCGCGTCAGCCACTACCACGCCCAGCTATTGCGTGGCACCCGTCGCATGCATACTTCCGGCGATCGCAGGCCTCTGATAGCCTGCACGCGCCTCCCGCCACTCGGTAAGGTCCCCATCCCATTTGATAGTACCCTTCAGTTCAAGCAAGCGCTTCTGACGACCACGGCGGCGCACCTGGTGCAGCGCGTAATCAATGAGAGCACGACGTGTCCGAATTCCAGTCAGTTTTTGACATTCATTGACCAGATCATCGTCAATCACCACGTTTGTTCTTCCCATTTGATCACCTCCAATCGTTATACACATAATAAGGGACATTTTTGTGTATTTAAAGAGGAAATTTGCAGGATGCCAATCGCGGCGCTGACCCGCGAGCACTGCGGGTGCAATACGCCGGGTGCGTCCAGTCCGGCTGATCGTGGCATACGTTGGAACTTACCAAGTGCTGAATGGACTGTCGATTGAAATTTTTAAGGGCGTCCCGCAGTCCACACATACTACCTCCCGCGCACTGTCCGGCGCTAGGCGCCGGCCATCATGCGGCTGCAGCGGTCGCCGCCCACGCGAGCAAACTCGCGCGGTCAGCCGCCGCTGATCCGCGGGCTCGTTGTGTGTCAATAATATCTGCTTGACTGGATATCATAATGTAGTATCATATATTCCATGAATAAAAAACAACGGCAAACTCTCAATAAAATACTCGAAAAACCTGAACGATCAGATATACCGTGGGCCAATATTGACGGCGTCGTAAAAAGTCCAACTGCTGCGTTACGCTTCATCCTTCGTCGCTGCAGCGTACTGTAAGTACGCCTCACTCCTCAGG
>DSCZ01000045.1 GCA_011048855.1 Desulfobacteraceae bacterium
AGACGCCACCAACACCAACACTTACACCGGCCGTGCGGGCCAGGCCAAAATTTCGGTTCGGCACTCCAAAAAGATCGATGGCGATTACGACAACGACAACCGTTCCGCTTCCGCTCCACTGACAACGAGTGAACTCCAGGAGAACAAAGGCCGTGGCGGGGGACGTCGCTCCTACAAACGTTTAAAAGGTGTCGGGCACGGAAACCCGACCTACGGGCTTTGACCCCGATACCGACGCCGACGCCGAGGGGATATCGATTACGACAACGATTACGACAACGAGAGATGAAGGTAGGGGAGATCGGGACGGGAACGTTGCTCCTACAAGCGTTTAACGTCTTCAGGAAAAAATTTGGAATTTTGAATTGCGCCGGAGGCGACTTGTCTCTCATCGGTGAACCCTCGAATTCGAGGGCACCTGTGTTTCAACACAGGTGTAGATGGGGATGTTCGTTCGGGAAAATCAAAATGTTTGTTTTCCCGGGCGTATATGCCCATCGCCCTTCACCGATGAGTATCCGCTCCAGGCTTTTCTCGCTTTTCTTTGCGGCTTTGCGACTTTGCGCGAGGCAAAATCTTTTCGGCTCTTCGACCGAACAATGCCCAGTTAAATACGCTTCGCTGACCCCCCCCCCGGGGCGGCCGGAAGCGGAAGGCACTGCATGGAAAACAGGCACCCCCCATAAGGATCATCAACACGGCAAAGTTCACACGGACGCAGACTCGAATCCCAGGCGATATGCCTGCTCCAGCAAACCGGCATCCTTTTCGGCATCCGAACGCTTTTCCAGGCCCCGCAGCAACAATCCTCCCTCATAGGTCATATCCAGGGCATCATAGAAATACTTTGCAGTCAACTCGACACCCAGAAAAAGCTTCTTCCCTTTGGTCGCACCCGCCGCTATCAGGTAGCCTTTTCCACTGTCAAACGTTTTCCTCATTTCGGGCGTCTTTGTGAGCATTCTTTTCGACCACATCGCCTGTACCCTGTCGATCAGAGCCTTCGCCTGCGCCGTGATTCCATAGAAAAAAATCGGTGAGGCAAGGTAGATTCTGTCCGCCTGTTCGAGCAAAGGATAAACGGTCTGCATGTCGTCGTCGACGACACATTCACCTGTCCTGTCGCATCCGCCGCATTCCCTGCACCCCGACATCACCAGGTCCCGTGCATAAACGGCGTGAACCGTGGCACCTGCCGCACGGGCGCCTTCAAGTGTCCTGTCCAGAAGGGTGTCGGTGTTTCCCCCTTTCCTGGGGCTTCCATAAATGCCTAGCGCTGTATGTGCCATTGTTTCAGCTCCTTTTCATGTCTTATCCGACTGTTTCAGTCTCCAGAGGCATCAAGACCCGGGATCATTTCTCCATGTTTTATTAAATTCAAATGCCAATCGTAGCAATGTTCAAGATCATGGGGGATATGCCCCCTTTTTGCGTTTTCTACATACCGGTACAAGGGCTCCCTGTAGGCGGGATGAGCGCAATTCTCAATGATCCTCCTGGCCCTTTGCATCGGTCCCAGTCCTCGAAGATCCACAAGTCCCTGTTCTGTGACAACCACCTGAATTGAGTGCTCATTGTTGTCCACATGAGGTACCATGGGTACGACGCGGCTCACTTTACCGCCTTTGCCGATGGATGGGCACATCATGAAGGAGAGGTACGAATTCCGTGTAAATTCCCCGCTTCCTCCTACACCGTTTACGATACTGGTTCCGAAAACGTGGCTCGAGTTGACATTCCCGTATATATCCATTTCCAGTGCGGTGTTGAGAGCTATAACTCCAAGCCTGCGGATTATCCCGGGGTTGTTGGACAATTCCTGCGGCCGCAAAACGATTCGCGAAATGAAATAGTCCATGTTTTCATATATTTGCTGGAGAAACGGGTCCGTCAGGGTCAAGCTCGTTGCGCTGGCTCCCAGCAACCGCCCTTCTTCCATAAGAGTCACCAGCGAGTCCTGAAAAACCTCCGAATACATCAAAAAAGGCGGGATCTCCGAATGCTCCCCGAGCGCAAGCATCACTGCGTTTGCCGTGTTTCCGACACCGGCCTGAAGAGGAAGAAACTCTCTCGGGATTCTACCATCGCGCAACTGATCGAGCAAAAAAGCCACCACGTGGGAGGCAATTTTTTCACTTATCCCATCCACGCCCGCGAATGAAGCGACATGATCCGGCTCCTCATTTTCCACCACTGCCACGATTTTTTTCGGGTCGACCACCGCGTAGGGCCACCCGGACTTGGTAAGCGGATGAAAAATCGGGATAGCATTTCTGTGGGGCGGAGGAAGCAGAAGCTGAATATCCGCCATCTCTCTCAAACGCACAGAATGATGCCTGTTGATCTCGATAATCACCTTATCCGCGTATTTGAGATACGTGGGTGATGCACCTATGGATGTCGTCAGATAGACCCGCCCATCCGGTGTCACCTCGGTGGCCTCAACAACGGCAAAATCTATATTTCCGAAAAAACCAAAAGCCACGGTCTGGGGGACATGAGACAGGTGCATATCCACATATTCCACCTCCTGTCGATTGATCTGCCCCCGGATCGTAGCGTCACTCTGGTACGGAGCACGCCACGAGATGGCTTCGGCGCCGGCCAGTTCCTCGTCGATGTTTTGGTCAACCGAGGCACCTGTAAGCACCCTCAGCTTAAAAGGCTCCCCCTTCCGGTGAAGGGAGCGAGCACGTTCCGCCAGTGCCCTGGGCACTACCTTTGCGGCTCCTGCAGGGCTGAACCCACTAAAGGCAACCGTAGAGCCGTCGGAAACCAGAAAAGCGGCTTCTTCGGCTGTCATCACAGAGTACAATTGTTGTTTTAACATGAAACGCCTCTCTAAAATTATCGTCTGATTAAATCACTTGAGCCCGAACTGCTGTGAACTTCAGCGCATCGTCCACGGTCGACCTTTATTTTCTTATTGTATTTTTTCTGCTGTTGAGGTAATTTTCGATCGATTTCCCTTTTATGAAGCCCGTAGCCGGAGGATCCGGTCATCGGAGAATCGCTGCATTTGAAGCAATCTCCAGGGACTATACCGGCTGATTGACTTCGTTGTCCCTCACTTTTTCGGGTCCCGTTCTGAAAGCGCCTGATATGGCGCCCACTGCAAAGCATCAAGCTGCATTCTCGTGGCCCGAATATTTCATGGTGGGTGGAGGAACATCGGTGGAAAACGTCCTGCTGCTTAATGTCACCTACGAACCCCTTAAGGTAATTGATTGGAAGCGTGCAGTCACCCTGCTTGTAATGGGGAAGGTAGAAGTGTTGGAGGAGTATTCCAAAGAGATTCATTCCGTGAGTTTTTCGATTAAACTGCCGGCCGTTGTCAGGCTTTTGCGGCTTGTGAAGCGGCCGAAGGTGCCGGTAAGGTTCTCCCGGCAGAATATTTACCTCAGAGACAAGCACATATGCCAGTACTGCGGCCGGAAATTTCCTCCCGAAGAACTGACTTACGACCATGTCATCCCCAAATCACGCGGTGGCAGAACCATCTGGTCCAATATAGTAACCTGCTGCGTCCGGTGTAACAGCGCGAAAGGCGGCCGAACACCTTCTGAAGCCCGAATGAAATTAATCCGTGAACCCACACAGCCCGTTTGGTTGCCGTTTCTAAGGATAACAGTCGGTCTGAGGGATATGCCAAGTTCCTGGAGAGATTATCTCTACTGGAACGTCGAACTTGTAGATTAACGACGATTCCCAAACAATCCGAACTTCCGTTGTTTAGCGCTACTGGACCGCGGACGCTATCGCCCCTGCGGTTTTTTCGATTTCTTTCATATCTCCTTTTCCCGGCTCCCACTCGCAGGCAGGCAAGGGAGGGTCTCCCTCGACCCTCGGAATCAAATGCAGGTGATAGTGCATCACCACCTGGTTTACC
>DSCZ01000205.1 GCA_011048855.1 Desulfobacteraceae bacterium
GCCCAACCTATGGGCCGTTCCCTCAAGGCGGCTTTTTCAGCCGGGATAAGTGGCAAACCGAGAAAGAATACTCCCGCAGTTAGAAATTTACATCCTCCCTGTTGTAGCGCCCAATTTCACCCCCATCGCATGAAAATCAGCCGGCCCTATGGATATCAAAGGGTAACACAACCCATTCTTTGATAGACATATTTTTCGAATAATATTTTTCTTGACCTAAAAAACCATTTTTTTTATATTTCACACTCCAAAAAGCGAATTCTTATTATCTTTGAGTGTAGCTTATCACGTCCGAGAACCCCCAGTCTTTCGGTGTGAAAGGTCTGCTTGAAACAAAATCAACAATGGAGATCGGCTATGAATCCCTGGCAATAACGGATTATCGTAACCTTTTTCCTCATTATATTTTTTTGCTGGTTGTGACGGCAACTCATATTCAAACGGCCTGTCTGCACAAAATTTTAAGGCGATTGTAAACCAAGGGGAGGCCGATGGGCTGATCCCAGGGGTGACGAAATGACCCTCCGGATGCTTCTCAATCACAGTGAGGGAATCGCCGATGCGACCGAGAATACGAAGTTACGGGAAGAGATTTATAATTATCCAGGCAGCCATGGGGCAATCACGGCTTTCGACATGTTTGCGAAAGCCTGGGATGTCGTCAAGCCTCGGTAAATTCAAATGATGGAGGATGCACATGATTGGCCACCCTTTTTACAGGCGCATACTAATGCTTGCTCCTGTTTGCACCATTTTCTTTGCATTTTTTCTGGCTGCATGTGGGGACAACGGAGAGTCGGCAGGTACTTATCCGGCCACAATTGTTGAAGGACGGGCCGCAGTCGAGGATATGCTCAAACAAACCGGGGCTTCCTCCATATCGCTTGCCTTCGTGGCAGACAACCGAATCGTCTGGTCAGAGGCTTTCGGCTTTGCCGACCTGGAATCCGGCACGCTCTCGACCCCTGAAACGATGTACGGCATTGGTTCGGTCAGCAAAATGATAGCGGCTATTGCCGTAATGATACTGGTGGACCGGAACGAAATTTCCCTTGACATGCCGGTCTGTAATTATGTCCCGTCCTTCCAGATGCTTTCGCCGGAATACTGCCAGGTGACAGTGAGGATGCTGCTCAACCACAGCTCCGGTTTCCCCGGATCGGATTTGCGGAACAGTTTTACTGCAACCCCATATCCGGATTATGCCCGGCAGCTGCTCGATACGCTCAGCGAGGAAAGGCTGAAGCATGCACCCGGGTTCATTAATACCTACTGCAACGATGGGTTTTCAATGATCGAAAACCTGATCGAAAGTGTTACCGGCAAAAGCTACGTCCGATTCGTTCACGATGAAATCCTAGCTCCCCTTGAAATGACTCGCAGCCGTTATTCACTGGAAGCTTTTCCTGCCGGCTCTTTTGCCCGCACCTACACGGGTGAGGCTGCAGACCCCCAGGCCTTCGTCAACCTGTATGCTGCCGGTGGTCTTTATTCCACCCCTTCGGATATGTCGAAGGTGCTCCTGATGTTCCTGAACAGCGGCTACTCTGGGGGAACCCCGATCCTTTCCGGCTCTGCCATGGAAGAAATGGCAAAGGATCAGACAGAGGGGACGTTCAATCCCGTCCCGTCCGGAAACGAAAGCTTCGGGCTAGGGTGGGACAGCGTTTCCCAGCCAGGAATGAAGACGGCGGGGGTTAAGGCATGGGCGAAGGGGGGCGATACACCTACCTACGGTTCGGCATTCATTGTCCTGCCTGATGAAAAGATGGGTGTATTCGTGTCGGGGGCAAGCAACTTCAGCTCCGGGAACGCCGCGGCGATCGGGGAGCGGATCTTGCTGCGCGCCCTTGTGGAAAAAGCGCGAATCAATGATTTTCCAGTTCCCCTGCCGGAAATACCAAAGCCGTCGCGCATTCCGACACCGCAGGATCTCGCTTCCATTACCGGCCATTACGCAAAAAATAACAACATAATGCGTATCGACGCGAACGAAGATGGTTCTCTTACGATCCGTTTATTCGTCGGAACCGCCTGGATGCCCTATCTTGACGATCTCCAGATGCGCGATGACGGCTGGTTTTCCACCGATGACTTGCCACTTATGGAATTCGGCACCATTTCCGCCGACGGTCGGACCTATTTGGTCCTGCGGGATGCCTATGGGAATCGTCATTACCAGGACGATACCCTCTTCATGCAAAAAATCGGGCCGCTTGAAGAACCTCTTTCAACGGCATGGAGCGATCGGCTCCACAAATCCTGGCTGTTGGTGAACGGAAATCCCGAATCATTGCTCCCCACGAACACCGAGCAACGCCTTTCGTTCTTCCAACCGGATGGGCTTGAGGGCCTCGTCGCCGTAGATACTTATGAGGGTTTTTCCATTGTTGATCCCTCCGGCAGTGATGGTATAGGTGCCATGATGCTGTTGATGCCGCAAGGCGGCAGAGATCTTAACGACGCCTTTATCGTCCCACGGGGAGGCGAGGAATGGGTCCGTTTCGGCAGTTTTCTATATCGGCCGAAGGAAAGCGTGCCGAGCCTGTCCGCCCCGGCTGAGACGATCTTGATCGGCGGGGAGGGATACTCTGAGTGGCGCTCCATACAGAGTGACGGCAGCGCGGTTTCGGTTACGGTGGAAAGCAATGGTGTCTGGAAGCTCTTCAATCCAGATATTGAATGGATGTCCAACCGTAAAGGCTCCGACACCGTGATACTGCCGGCCACGCGCGGGAGCTACTTCTTAAAGTGCTATGGATCACCCGGAGAAAGCATCAAGGTGAGCATCGCATCGGCGGAATAATGACGGCAGTGTTTCTGCCTTTGATCACCAGGCGGCCAGGGAGAAGCTTATGTCCAAAATCGCAGGGATCGTCTGCTTTCTGATCCCTTTTTTTCTTGGAGGTTGTGGGATGTGTGGCAGTTTAAACGAAGCGGGATCCAAAAGTTTGGATAAAACACGGGAAGGCTACATTTCCGTCACCGGCGGCAGAGTCTGGTATAAAGTGGTGGGAGAAAACAAGAAGGGAATTCCCGTCCTGGTGGTTCATGGCGGGCCGGGAGCAACACACGATTATCTCGAGCCACTGGCCGAACTTGCCGACGAGCGACCTGTTGTCTTTTATGATCAGCTTGGATGCGGCAATTCCGAGAGACCCGAAAATATATCTCTCTGGACCATAGAGAGATTCGTGGATGAACTCCACCAGGTCCGAAAGGCGCTGGGCTTGAAGAAATTACATATCATGGGGCAATCATGGGGAAGCTCCCTGGCGGTGGATTATCTCCTTTCTGGGAACAGCGAAGGGGTTCTCAGCCTTGTCCTTTCGGGAGCCCTTCTGAGCACCTCCCGATGGATTGAGGATCAGCAAGCCTATGTGGCCGAACTACAGGAGAAGACCCGGGCGATCATCCGAACATGTGAAGATAGCGGAGATTTTGGCTCCACTGACTATCAGGACGCCATGATGGTTTTTTACAAAATTCATGTCTGCCGCCTGGATCCTTGGCCTGAGTGTCTGAACCGGTCATTCGAAAAATTGAATTTTCCGATGTATGAATACATGTGGGGTCCCAGCGAATTCACTGTGACCGGGGCACTTAAAGACTACGAACGAGTAGCGCGGTTGAAAGAAATTTCAATCCCCGTTTTGTTTACCTGCGGATATCATGATGAGGCGACACCTGCCACTACCAGGTATTACCAGCGCCATCTTCCCGGATCCGAGGTCCTTGTCCTTGAAGATGCTTCACACGAACATCATCTTGAAAAGCCACAGGAATATCTCGAAGCCGTCAGAGCTTTCCTTCGGGGTGCAGAGAAAGGCTCTTCTCATTTAAAGCTGAATATAAGCC
>DSCZ01000345.1 GCA_011048855.1 Desulfobacteraceae bacterium
ATTAGTGTGCTTACCAGAAGAACCACAAAATCAATGCCATCAATTGATTGCAGGAATAACATCATCGAAACAGACAAAACTGACGAAATCGCATATGACAGCCATACTATTATCGTTGGATGAGCAACGAGAAAATGGTAGATTTTACTATCTGGGTGAAATATTGCATTTATTGCAACTTCTCTAAATTTCTTTTTGAACGGGAAGAGCTGAGTATTGATCGCCCAAATAAATATAAAAAAATATCCAACAGTTATGAGTGTGCCACCAATATACTTTGTCGATAGAAATAAAAGTATAATAACGATTGGCATCAAGAACAGCCAAAGGGAAACAAAGGCTTTTCCACTCGAGGTTGTTTCTTCTGACGCAATAAAATTTTCTGTCGTTTCATTCACTTGATCAGCAGAATGCAGATGCATTTGCGTAGATTCGTCTTTCTGACCGTCAACCATCAGGGTTCCTTTATGTCCAATTAATTTAAGCAGCGATTTTCGCGTAGCGTATAACCGACACAGCCGATAACATTAGCTGCGCCATTTCAGTTAAACTGCAGACTCAACTTTGCTCCGTCAATCCATGGCAGCTCCTGGGGTAGATTCTGCCAAGCTACAGACCGCAGGATGGGGTTATGGGCATGTTTCGGGAAGGTTACAGAAATACGCCCGTCACGTACTTCAACAACGCCCTTGCCTTTGATAAAATGACGGTAAATTTTAGGAGCATCACAGGCTTCAAATCCCCGTAGGTTCTGTGCCAGGCGACTGTACAGGGTGTCGGCGATCATAGTCATCACGATGTCAAAGTGAACTTTGATCAGAATGGGGGACGAAAGAGAGTTGAGATGAAAGAATTTGACGGCTTCGGCAATACCATTTTCTACCCGCCATCGGCGGGCATAATTGCCGACTATCAGTTCTGCCGGGCCATCGAAATCGTTGGTGATCAAGAAAGACGGCTTTTCGCGTCCGTTGCCACGCAAAACGATTTGCCGCAATTCACCCTCGTAGCCCCGAAGTTCCACCCGGGATTCATGGATCAGTGGCTGCGGGTACTTACGCTTGTCATGGGGGATGTTGATCCGTCGCCACGGTGTAAGCAAGGCCACATCTTCCACTAATTTGTGTCCTCGACGGCGAAGGGTGATGAATTTGATTTTCTTCTGGTTGAGTTCCGAAAGATTCTCGTAGGTGGTGAGCTTGGAATCAAAGATAAAAGTAGATTGTGCACTTTGCTTCATTTTCTTCCAGAACGCGAGGAATGACAGTACCTGGTCGTCTGCCTCATTCCGTTGAATGTCAGCCGCACTATAGAGGATCAACTTGCTTTCGGCATCTTGGGCCAAGAGAGTAAGCGCCCCTTTCATTCGTTTGCCTCTGGCCCCGGCCCAATGCTCTTCAAGTACAGACTCGTCGCCATGATGGGGGATCGTATGGAAATCAAGATTCACAATGTCACCATTACAAAGTCCAAGCCGTAAGACATGCTTGATAAAAGCCTCTTGCAATCGTATCAAATGCGCATTGTCAAGAGAATACGAATAGGTAGACAAGGCTGTACATTTTGGCAGAACATTCAGTCCGGCGAAAAGACCAAGCCCAGGATCGAAGGCATGGTCGCCGACATGGGCGTACCGTTCGGCGCCAAGAAGCTTTAATGCAAGGAAAGAAAGAAAATAGTTCAAGGCTGACATGTTCTTGGTTTTGGGAAGGTTGGCTGCCTGCACCACCTCATCCAGGTGAAGTTGGACCACAAGAGGAGCAAAAAGAAATACCCCTGCCCCTGCCGATTCAAACCGTTGGCCATTGAGCTGTGAAAGCAGCACCGGTTCAGACCGTTGCGGAACCTCGGCTCCCTTGACGGTACGGCCAATTTTTAGTTGAGTGCGGCGAGGAAGTTTGGGAAAACCTTCCTCCGCAAGAACTCGCTCGATAGTTCGTATTGAAATATCAGTGGCCTCTTCGCTAAAAAGTTGAGCAATTTCACCGGCAGAGAGATTATCGTGACGCCATGAAACAATTTTTCGCCGCATCTCCGGCGTCACTTTTCGGCGATGATTTTCTCCGTCCACAGGAGGTTCGGAAAAGTCAATCTTCCCGTGACGGAACTGATGACGAAGCACTCGCAGGTATCCGGTACTGAAACCAAAACGTTCCGCTACAATCTGGTCAGGCAATCGTTCGACCAATGAGGATCGTAATGCTTCATATCGACGTTGCCAGTTGGCGACAGGTCTGGTGAAAAAAGTGGCATCTTTCATGCCTCTTGTTATATCATATGTCGCTTAATCTGTGCAAGTTAAAAACACAAAATTTACATAAAAAGATAGGCCAGCTTATACAGAAAGGCATTGCTGGTAATAACAGCATGATATTAAACAGATTTTTACGAATCTGATAGTGTCGCAAAAAGAGGCCGCTCAGTTTTAACTCTTGTGATATATGATAACTGACCGTCACAATTCATAACAATAACCAATAGCGAAGCCAGTAGGTACGCAACGTTATTGCTATAAAAACAATGGGTTACATTGCAAATCAGTCACTTTGGGCTTAACCCTGTGTTACTCTCAAAAGCTACGCGAAAATCGCTGTTTAACTGACAGCCATTATGTCTAATCAGAAAATCTGGGGAGAAGAATTTCTCCCTGTTTACGGCAGATACCACTCACTTCCCATGAGCGCCCTCTCTTTTTTCCTTTTCCGGCACAAACCTTTATGAAACGCCCGCCCCTGCTCACTGAAGATGGCTCTCTTCTCCTTGATCCACATATAGAACCCACCATTGACCCTCGACTCAGTGTCCCCAAGCTGGCAGGCATTCTGCGATTCGAAGAGACCAGCGACACCATCCGCTCCGTGGTCGGAGACATTATAACCGCCGCCGGCTCTTCTGCCTCCCGGGAAGCGTTTGCCGCCGAACTCCTGCGGCAACGCTGTTGCCTGATCGGCCGCAGCGGGCATTCGCAGATCGGGCTGGATCTGGACTTTGGAGAAGGCGCACCGGAGATCGACACCCGGCATAAACGCATCGATATCCCGGTACAACTCTTGTCCCTGAACCCGCACATCCCCGACATCCTCTTTGCCGAGATCAAGTCCCTGGCCGACCGCAATCGACGCCTGACCGTGGGCCGGCTCTTCATCCCCATGGCCGCCCCCCTTGGACGCGCCGAAATCGAGGAGGCGATGACCGGTCATTTCCTGCTGCTGCCTCCCGGAGCCGACATCGACGACGAAGGAGTGGTCACCATCCCCCTTGAAAACAGCCGATACCTGCTCTCCAATACCCTGCTCACGGCGGGCCAGAATATCCAGATCGTCCTCAGTGAAAGCAAGGAAGGCTTAGGGCTGATCCAGTATCCCTCCCGCTGCGGACTCCCTGACGCACTGGCGCCGGGTGATTTTCTGTGCGGCTCCATCCGCATTTCCCTGGGCCCTTACAGCGCGTTAATTGACAGGAACCTGAACACGCCGGGGGTGTTTCACCTCGCCGCCAGACTGCTTGACGCCGTGCGAACCAGCGGCATCAAGATTCCCCGGCAGGTTGAAATCTACAATGGCAGCGACCAGACCATCGCCCCTGAGAGCCTGAAGGTCAGGCTCCGGCTCTTCCCCACGGATCTTGTCACCACCCGCATGGCCAAACAACTCCTGACCGGCAGTCAGGCCGGCAGAATCATGCAGGATGGCGTGGATTTTGCCGATGCCACCAATATCTTTGATCTGCGGGTCAGTGACGCCCTGTTCGACAATATCAGTTCGATGGCCACCTTGCGCGGCAATTACGGACGCATCCTGACCCGCAGCAAGTGCATTGAAATTCAGTGGGAACTTCAGGACAACGAGTG
>DSCZ01000057.1 GCA_011048855.1 Desulfobacteraceae bacterium
GATAGACGCTCTAACCCGGGCAAGGGACGATGGCGATTCTCTGGGAGGTATCGTAGAGGTCAGGGCTGAAGGCTGCCCCGCGGGTCTTGGAGAACCGGTTTTCGACAAACTTGAAGCAGACCTTGCAAAAGCCGTTATGTCGGTCGGAGCGGTCAAGGGCTTCGAAGTTGGGGAAGGCTTCGCCGCAGCCCGGCTCAAAGGCTCGGAAAACAACGACTCCCTCGGCCCCGCAGGTTTTCTCACAAACCATGCAGGTGGAATCCTGGGCGGTATTTCGAACGGAGCGGAAATTGTGTTGAGAGCGGCGGTGAAACCCATTCCATCCATCAGGATACCCCAGCAGACGGTTGATCTGCAGGGAAACCCGGCGGAACTGGCCCTTTCGGGCAGATTCGATCCGTGTGCAATCCCCAGGATCATCCCGGTGTTGAAAGCGATGGTCGCACTGGTGATCACGGACCACCTCATGAGAAATCTTACGATGAAAACCCATAGAAATGAGAAGGAATTTTTGAAATGACACCGGCGGGGATAACGGCAAAAAGCCGTGAGTATTGGAATGTGTATTTTTTCAGGGGGCCGCCGGGCTTCGGTGAACAGATGTTCATCACGGGCCGCGGGCGGTGGTAATCCACACTTCCCGCGGCCTTTTTTATTTGTTTTTAAACGCTTAAAGGCAAAGGAGAAAAAAATGATCGGCAAACAAATCAGGATGGAACGAATCATGGATCGTAACACGGGAAGAACTGTAATCGTACCGATGGATCACGGCGTGAGCGTAGGCCCGATTGCAGGCATCACATCGATGAAGGATGCGGTGAGCGAGGTTGTAGAAGGAGGAGCCAACGCGGTGGTGGTGCACAAAGGCATCGTCAGCCAGGGCCACCGGAAGGGAGGCACAGATGTAGGTTTAATCATCCACCTGTCCGCCGGCACATCCCTTTCGAACCACCCTCTCGACAAAACGATCGTATGCAGCGTTGAAGAAGCTTTGAAGATGGGAGCGGACGCCGTCTCGGTTCATGTGAACGTCGGGAACAACCACGACTCCCACATGCTCAGAGATCTGGGGGAAACCGCTCACACAGCCTCGCAGTGGGGAGTACCGCTTCTGGCAATGATCTACCCGCGCGGAAAGCGTATCAAGGATGAATACGATCCGGAGGCCGTCATGCATGCGGCCAGGCTGGGAGCCGAGCTTGGGGCGGACCTGGTGAAGGTTTCCTATACTGGATCAAAGGAATCATTCCGAAAGGTGGTGGAAGGATGTCATGTGCCGATCGTGATCGCGGGCGGCGCCAGGATGGACAATGATTGGGAGGTGCTCAGCATGGTGGACGATGCGATCGAGGCCGGCGCGGCCGGCATCAGTATCGGAAGAAACGTCTTCCAGCATCCTTGCCCGTCCCTGATGGTGTCAGCCCTTTCGGCGATTGTACACGACCGGATGCCGGTAGAGCAGGCAGCCGAGCTGCTTAAAAAAACCCCGGCGCGAAAAGCCGCCTGAACAACCTGTAAACTCTTAAGGAAGGATCGTCAGATGACAAAAGACACGACCAGGACCCCCTTGAAACGGCAGGAGCTGGAAAGGTGCCGGAAGGCGATAGATGAAATAGACGCAAAAATAGTATCCCTGCTGTCGAAACGTATCGAGCATGCCGCCGAAGCCGGCCGGATCAAGGAGAAAAACGGTTTTCCGCCGCTTGATCCTGTCCGCGAAGCGGAAGTGTTGGAAAGGGTTGTCGCCATTGCCGGGGGCAGGTTGGACGGTTTACAGCTCCGGAGAATATACACCCGGATCATCGAAGCCTCCAGATCCGTGCAGCAGATGCCGGAGGTCGACTTCTCAGGTCTGCCGTCATGCAGGCAGGCCGGAACGAAATCAGCCGGAGGAGCGAAATGAGACAATTGTGGGTTAAAGCCGACCCCTGGAACAAAGACATGGTGACGGCGGCGCTTGAAAACGGTGCGGACGCGGTCATCGTACCGCCTGAAAACGTCAATGACGCCCGAAGTCTCGGCAGAATCATCGTTGTATCTCCGGGAGGTGATATAATTCCCGGCGAGGACGTGGTGGAAATGGAAATAGGATCCGCGGACGACGAAGAAGCCATCGTGGCCGAAAGCAAACGACGCAGGGTCATCGTGAAAACCACCGACTGGACCGTCATACCTCTTGAAAACCTTGTCGCGAGATCGGAGAACATCTTTGTTGAAGTGGAAAACCCCGAGGAGGCCCGCACAGCCTGCGGAGTGCTTGAAAAGGGAGTTGCCGGAGTGGTTGTCAAGACACTCGACCCGGCTGCCGCCGGCCGCATGGTCAGAAACTTGAAAGAGGCCGCCGAGCCTTTTACGCTCGAGGAATTGAGCATATGCCGGATAACCTCCCTCGGCATGGGCGACAGGGTGTGCGTGGATACATGCACGTTGATGAGTGAGGGGGAAGGGATCCTGGTCGGTAACAGCTCGTCGATGTTGTTCCTTGTGCAGGCGGAAAGCCTCGAAAATCCTTATGTAGCCCCGAGGCCCTTCAGAGTGAATGCAGGTGCGGTTCATTCCTACACCCTGGCAGCGGCCGGCACGAAATACCTTTCGGAGCTGCGCTCGGGAGATGAAGTTCAGGTCGTGTCTTCTGAAGGTTCGGCTTTAACGGCCGTTGTCGGCCGGGCCAAGGTCGAACGGAGGCCCCTTCTGCTGGTGGAGGCCGAAGGTAGATTCGGTAAAAGCGGGGTTATCCTGCAGAATGCGGAAACCGTGCGGCTGCTGAAACCCGGCGGCGACGCCTTGTCCGTGGCGGCGCTGGCTGTCGGGGACAGGGTTCTCGGCCGTCTCGAGGAAGGCGGCCGGCATTTCGGCATGTCCATAACGGAACGGATATCGGAAAAATAAAGGAGCGCGCCGTGTATTGTATATCCGTTTTCGGCAGTAACACCGGGGCCGTGCTGGCGGCAATGAAAAAAGCCGCCGGAGACGCCGATGTAATCGAGCTGAGGCTTGACCTGATGGAAGAGATCGAACTCGAAAAGCTTCTTCCGCCGGCACCCAGGCCGTTGATTGTCACCTTTCGCAGCAGGCTCGAAGGAGGAAAGAGCGACGAAGACCCGGACCTTGTATCACACATGCAGAGCCAGGCGATGGAGCTGGGAGCCGACTACCTGGATCTGGAATGGTCCATGCCCGGGCGGCTCCGCAAAAAACTCGTTCAAAAAAGAGGGCAATCCCGCATCATCCTGAGCCGCCACTTCCAGGCCCGAACGCCAGGGCGGAAGGAACTGCTGGATCTCCTGAAAGAGATGGCCGCATCCGGAGCCGATGTCATCAAGATAGTGACCACCGCCCTGAACATCGAAGATAATTTTCGTGTGCTGGGCCTGATACAGGAGGCGCGTAAGATTGACGTGCCGATTGTCGCCTTCGCGATGGGTCCTCCGGGACGCCTCAGCCGGTTGCTTTGCGTCCCGATGGGCGGATTTCTCACCTTCGCCTGCCTGGATGAAAACGATGCGTTGGCAGCCGGCCAGATGACGGTCCGGCGGATGCGCAGACTTACGGAGGAACTGCTGAGTGGAAATTAACGTAAACACGGCTCTCTACGGCATCATCGGGAATCCCCTCGGGCACACATTGAGCCCGGCTGTCCACAATTCGGCTTTCAAGACCTGCGGCATCGATGCTGTGTATCTGGCCTTCGAAACCCCGGACCCGTTCACCTGTCTCAAGGCCGCAAAGGCTTTACCGATCAAAGGATTGAGCGTCACTATACCCTATAAATCGGTGATCATCGAACACCTCGACTACGTCGAGCCGAGGGCTGCGGAAATCGGGGCCGTGAACACCGTTGTAA
>DSCZ01000182.1 GCA_011048855.1 Desulfobacteraceae bacterium
GCATTTTGTCCAAGATCAAGAAAATCAAGGGGTTGTGCGGAGACGTACTGGAGTACGTCGCACAAGCAAGCCCGCAGATTGACGAAGAGATTGGGCAAAAGGACCATTTCCGGATGGAAACTACCTACGAAGAGGAAATCGTGCCCGGCTCTTATACCAACATCTGGAGGCGTCAGCCCCCAAAAAACGAGGAGGTGGAAGACAATGAAGCGCTTGTTTTTTATCGCAATACTGGCAGTATTGGCTTTTGGTTTGTGTGTTGTCCCTGCTGAAACCCAGGCAAAAGCGGTTTTCGTCTCCATCGGCGGAGGCCCCACGGGTGGAACCTTTAACTATTTCGCCAACGGTATTTCCCTTTACGTCCCCAAAGTCTATCCTGAAATTAAAATGTCAGCGGAAGGGTCGGGCGGATCCGCTGAAAATGTAAGGCGTGTTCACAGCGGGGATTTCGACTTCGGTCTTTCCTACACCGTGGATATCGCATTGGCCGCAAAAGGTCAGCTTCCCAAAGATGAAAAAATTTACGACAAAGTGCGCTGCCTGGGATTCCTCTACGGTGCCCCGGCCCAGCTCGTCGTCATGGCTGACAGCAAGTTCAAATCCGCCAAAGACCTGGCCGGCAAGCGGGTCGCCGTAGGCAATGCCGGTTCCGGGGCGGCCCTTTCAGCCGAAAGGTTCTTCCGCCATATAGGGGTATGGGATAAATTCCAGCCCCAGTTTCTGGGTTACTCCGCCGCCGCATCGGCTTTCAAAGACGGTAAAATCGATGCATTCTGGGTTCTTGTGGGATATCCCAATGCATCGGTCATCGAAGCGGCCACCATGTCAAAAATCAGACTTCTCGACGTCGGCAAGGATGCCGAGGAAACAGGCTTCTACAAAGAATACCCTTACGTGGCTACGGTAATCCCAGGCAATACCTACCCGGGCCAGACAGAGGACATAATGACGTTCCAGGATGGAACCATTCTCACCAGCCGCTCCGATGTGGACGAAGATGTGGTCTATAAAGTAGTGAAGGCAACCTGGTCCAAGGAAGGCCTGGAACACATGGTTCAGGCACACAAAGCCGCAAGGGAGACGAGCGTGGAAAACAACTTCAAGGGCTCCTCCAGACCTCTTCACAAGGGAGCCGCCAAGTTCTGGGAGGAGCAGGGCGTTTCCATCCCCAACGACCTTAAACCCATTGATTAAATAAGATTTTACGACCTTAACCACCTCGAACAAGGGAGGGTGCTCATCCCTCCCTTTGCCTGTTGAAGAAGGACCCCCATGGAAGAGAAAAACCGCACGAACGACTCCACTCCAGATCCAAAACCAATCACGGCGGACAAAATTAAGCTGGATGAGATAGTGCAATCGGATGCCAAAACAGGTCGTAGGATGACCGGGTTCTGGAATTACCTGTGCTCGGCCCTGGTTATCTTCATGGTGTTCTTCTATATGTACAATGCAGGATGGAGACCGGTCGCCGCGCAGCACCATCGAGGCATTTACGTACTTATCACTTTCGTGCTGGTATTTTTGAACTACCCCGGCAGGAGTCGTTCGCCTCAAAAACGTCCTTCGGTAGTCGACATGATTCTGGCCGGTGTCGCGGCGGCTGTCGTAGCCTACTGGATCATTGAATTTGAAGCTCTCAACTACCGAATGGGGAACGAGACCCGTCTGGATTACATCGTAAGCACGATCGGAATCTTTATTTCCCTGGAGGTTTGCCGCCGGGTGCTTGGCTGGTCCCTCACCATGGTCGGAGCCGCCTTCATTGCTTACTGTTATTTCGGGCCCTATATGCCCGAAATAATAGCCCACAGGGGTTTTTCCTTCGAACGCATCGTCACCCACGTTTATCTGAAGCAGGAAGGGGTGTTCGGCATTATGGCCGACGTTCTGGTCACCTACGTGATCCTTTTTATTTTCTTTGGTGCATTTCTGAAGAAATCCGGCGTGGGGAAATTCTTCCTGGATCTGCCCCTTGCCCTTGCGGGCCGTACCATCGGCGGCCCGGCCAAGGTTGCGGTTCTGGCCTCCGGGTTTTTCGGGTCCGTTTCAGGCAGCGCCATCGCGAACACGGTTTCCACCGGCGCTTTCACAATACCCCTGATGAAAAGGACCGGGTTCCGGCCCCACGTGGCAGGAGCCATCGAACCGGCCGCTTCCGTGGGAGGAATGTTCATGCCTCCAATCATGGGTGCAGGCGGCTTTCTAATGGCTGAAATGACCGGCGTTCAGTACGTCACCATCATGAAGATGGCCATATTCCCCGCGTTTCTTTATTTTCTGGCCGTGTTCGTGATGGTTCATTTCGAAGCCAAGCGTTACGGACTTGTCGGCATAGTTGAGGAAGGCGCCCCCAATGCCTGGCAGATATTGAAGAAGGAATGGTACATGTCGTCGCCCCTCGTCATCATCGTGGTCATGATGCTGATGGGCTACAGCCCGGGTTTTGCGGCGGTGCTGGCGACGCTTTCCTGCATCGCCGTGAGCTGGTTGACCAGAGAATACCGTATGGGCATCCGCCAGGTTCTGGAAGCCATGCTGGAAGGCGGTAGGAACACCCTCGTCATCGGGGCCACCGTAGGAGTGATCGGCATCATCGTGGGCTCCATCGCCCTGACAGGCGTAGGACTTCGCTTCTCGGACATCATCTTCAATCTATCGGGAGGATTCCTTCCGCTCGCGATCCTTCTTATCGGAATCGCATCCCTGATCCTGGGAATGGGCGTCCCCGTCACCGCGGCCTATCTGATCACGGCCGTGCTCGCCGTCCCCGCCATGAGCCGGATGCTGTCAATGTACTCCTTCGGCATGGCCTATGGTGAACTGGACGCCGTCATGCCCCAGGCCGCCCTGTGGACGCTGCTCGCATCCCACATGGTGGTCTACTGGTTCAGCCAGGACTCCAACATTACGCCCCCGGTATGCGTGGCGGCATATGCAGGCGCCGCAATCGCCGGCTCAGATCCGTGGAAAACCGGCTGGACATCCTTCAAGTTCGCAAAGATGCTCTACCTGGGGCCCTTCCTCTTCGCTTATTATCCCGCGCTGCTCTTGAACGGCACACCAACTGAGATTTTATTCACCTATCTTACCTGTGCGCTGGGGACCGTGACCTTCTCGATGCTCACAATGGGCTATTTCATATGCGCCACCAGTGTTTTTGAGTGGATCGTAGCGGCGCTAGGCACGGTGCTGCTCCTCTTTCCGCATATCGTATACCGCACCCTGGGACTTCCGATACCGGAACTGCTCGTTGATTTAATTGCCATCTCCTTTTTCATAGCCGTCTACCTGATGCAAAAATACCGTATCAAGAAGGACCCGACCCTTACTCTCCCTATTACGGAAAGGAGAAAGCTGGGGAAAAAGGAGCGTTGAGGATCGGGGGAAGGGGTATTTAACCAGGCAAGAGGATATCGCGGATAAAATCCGCTCCCACAGAACATTAGGGGTAGTGGCGCCGCAGGCTGATTGGTTTTTGCCTGCCGTCGCCCGGCAGGCAAAAAAATCTTTCTTCGTGTCCTTCGCGTCCTTTGTGGTTCAGTCTTTTGAGATAAGGATATCGCGACGGGGACGTCGCTCCTACATATTTTTTGAACGACGGGCTGGATGGATTTTCAAGGAAACGAAGATGAAGCTTACTGCCAGCTTTCGAATCTTCGCCAGAACTCCGGATCCTTGTTTTTCCAGTTGTTTCCGAATCTCTTGTTATAGTAGGACCCGAACCTGTCAAGCCATCTCCACCACAGCTTCTTACCCTTCGACTGGGCTTCCAGCACGTCGTTCAGGTACATCGGCATATCGTCCAGCTTCTCTTTGGGCACGTATAACGC
>DSCZ01000306.1 GCA_011048855.1 Desulfobacteraceae bacterium
GGAAGACCAGGACTACGACCGCATATACTGCGTTTTCGACCAGGATCGCCACGCCTCATACCAGGCTACCCTGGATAGAATACGGCAGACCCGGCTGAGCAAGAAACAAAACTTGCAGGCGATAACGTCGGTGCCCTGCTTCGAAATTTGGCTCCTGCTCCACTTCAATTACACCACTCGGCAGTTTGGGACCGGCGACCCCGAATCGTCAATCTGCGCGGAAGTAATCACCGCCTTACACAAGCACCTGCCTAAATACGACAAGGGCCAGCGCAACGTTTTTAGCCAACTGGAGCCAAACTTGCCCAAGGCAATGCAACATGCCCGCCAGTTAAGGAAACACAACCAAACCAATGGCACCAACCACCCTTCCACCCAAATGGATGAACTGGTCGATTATCTACGGAATTTGCGCCAGAGCTGATCGGTGCGGTCGTGGAAGAGAAAGCCGTCGCCGTTGCTGCTGAAGACAAAGGGCAATTCCAGGGCCTCGGCGTAGGCCAGAGCCTGCTGCATCCCGGCGCCTAGGGAGTGGTTGTTCTCCTTGGCCTCGATTACGGCCAGGGGCTGGTTGGGGTGGTAGCTCAGCAGATAATCGGCCCGCCGCTTCTGCCCCCGGGCATGAAGCCGCCCCCGCACGATGATCCGCCCGGCGGTAAAGGAAAACTCCTCCCGCATCTGGCGCAGCAAATCCCACCCGGCCCGCTGAATGGCCGGGATGATGAACTTGCTGCAGATGTCACTTTCACTGAGTTGTTTTTTGGCCTGGCCATCCATCATCTACCGGTTACCCCCTCGGGGCAATAAAAACCAGCAGCGACCAAAATGCAACCAGTTCCCGCCTTTCCAAACGGGTTACTTTTTTCCCCGTGCGACTGCCTTGCCGCCGACTTTGTCTTGGTGAAACTTACTGGTCAGACCCTCCTTCTCAGGGTAGTAATCGGTCGTAAAACACAGTATATCGATCATTTCCTTCAACTGTTTTTTCCCGGACATGAGCCTGGCTTGCTCGAAAAAGCCTTCAGGCAGACTGGTGGACCAACGTAAGAAACAAACATCATCCTCTCTGATGGCGACATGGAGGTTGTCCACCCAAAGGCTTTTAAGAGACATGTCAGCGTACAGTTCGGCAGTTTTGATCTTTTGTTCAGTTGCCTTAGGCATTATGGTACCTCACTGGGGTTAGGTGAGCGATCTGAAACGGGTTCCACCGGAACCCCTGTTCTTGGCCTTCAAACTCGCGGTATTCGTGCTCTGGACCAGGCTGGTTTTGCGGTCCCACCACACAGTATATATATCTAGTTTTGGGCGCCGCCGACTGTTTAAGCCTGAGCCTGCCATCTCCGGTTTCTTTGAACAGTAAAAGTGATTCCTGAAGGTAAAAGACTTTGCCCTCGTGGTTGATCGAATAGACGAAACCCTTTTTGATCCTGCGGTGCTTGTGTAGCGCTTGCCTGGTCATCCCGAGCATTTTCGCCGCCGTGGCAGAGCTGACGAACTTCCTGAGGGGCAGGTTTTGCAGAATTTCCTTAACCAGCTCATCCTCTTGCTGGTCGGCCAAGCGCCATGTCGGTTCCGGAATTATTATCTCCTCGCACTGATCGCACTTGTAGAAGGTTACGTTGATCAATTCGAAACTGCCCAGCATTTTGCTTGGCATCTCAAGGTTCCCCAAGTGTTCGACCATGCTCCCCCCGCACTCATAGCACTTCATTTTTAAATCTCCTTGAAGCTGTCAATAATAAGCACGCCGTCCTCGATGCGAAAATGAGTATAAACTTTTTCGCCAATCAGATTTTCCGCCTTGTAGTAATCGACATGGATTTTGGGATTGTTGAATTTGTAGTTTGATTTGTGAAAATCGCTTTGTTGCAGCTTGGAAATTGCCCGCTTGATCTCACCGACCCCCCAGCCAAAATCGTTTCTGGCGGTCTCTCTTGCTCTCATGGTTATCCTGCAGCCGTTTTCCTGCTTGGCCAGCATCCGGACCTTCCCTAAGCTATAATGGGGCTTGTCTTTCACCATCACCATATATCCGATGGTTGACATTCGTCAACCCGCTAAATATTGTGCAAATTTTTTCTAAAGCACACCACCCATAGTGTGGCCTGGGGTTCTACTACAGGCCGTCTTCCCCCGTTTTTGGGTGTAAACGCGGTCTTCGATCAGTTGGCCGTGCTTGGCGGAAATGCAAGCAGTTCGAGGCAGACATCCTAACTTCGGGCAGAATTTTACCCCGGGGGAATGGCCCCGATATTTCAGTTATCTCTAAGGCCCGACAGCGGGACGTTTTTCATATGTTGGTCAATCACCGTCTCAATGGCCTTTGGTAAGGCGTAGTGGACCTTATTCTCTTGCCAGGCGTGGCGCGTTTTGGCTGCTGTTTCACGAACGGCATCCAGGACAAGTTTTTTCGGCAAGCCCGCTTTTCCGGCCAGCTTTTCAAAAAGCCGCAGGTCGCAAAGCATCATCCCCTTTGTTTTGACGAATTTCAGAGCCAGCGTTTCGCCCGGCATGTAGGGCACGGTCGAAACCATGTCGTAAACCGGTGCCAGCTCGGGCGCGCGGCCGTCCCGGTAGATGAACGACCAGTTCTTCAAATGCATGTCGCCGTTGCCGGTCAGGATGGTGTAAGCCAAACGGGCGATATAATCGCGCAGACCCTCCTCCCCGGTCAGGGTCCAAACCATGCCGGCTATATTCTGAAAGCTCACGCCTTTGTATTTGTTATCGGGAAAAATGCCGTAGACTTGGGCAAAGTCCTCGATGTGGATGCGCAAGCCGCCCTCCGTCCGGTCAAAACGTTTGACGGCCAACGCCTGCGTGCCGCGCAGCTTGCCGAAATCGGGCAGACCTGCAATTTCGGACAACGGCACCAGCCGGATCTCCGGCACCTTCAGGCCAATCTGGCCAGCCATGTGCATCATGGCATACTCGTTTTCCGGGACGTTGTCGTGGGTGAGCGACGGCAGTTTGACAATCCAGTTCCCCCCCATGCCGCCGGCCGGGATAGTCATGCCTCCGTGCCGTTCCATCAGCGCCGAGAATTTCAGTTGTACGCCCGCCAGGGAAAAGCGCCAAGGCTGCCTGGATTCGGTTTTTTCGGCCAGGCTTTTTTCTTCGCTGCCCTTTGGCAATGAAGAGTCTTCCGCGGGTCTGGCAATCACCGCGCCCGGCAAATCTTCACCCAGAAGGTAAAGCAGGGCAAATTCGTTGCCTGGTTTGACGCCGCCTCGCGCCGCAAGATAGTCCCGCCAATGCCCTTCGGGAAGCAGATTGGAGAAGAACGGCGGCGCCTTGACGCTATACGCCCTGGTATCGGTAAGAAGCGCGCCGTCGGCGGCAAGGTACGATTGGCTTAACACAGGGCGGCCCGGGTCGTTGATATAGGCTTCATCGAAAGTGAACAATATCCGCCCGTCCGGCAGCTCCGTTAATAAACCGGCCCGGGTGTCGTTCAGGAAAATGTCGAGCGCGGCCGTCATGACAATTCTTCCTTCTCGTCCCCGTCATCCATGTCGTCGGGCCGCCAGGCCGGTTGCCGGCCCCCTTCGTCGCCGGACAACAGCGACCGGACGGCGGGCGTCAAAGCACGCGGGACCAACACCGGCTCCAGATCCAGAAACCGCGCCATCTCCAGAAAGCTGGAAAGGCGCATATTGACCTTTCCAGCCTCGATTTCCGAGATGTGACTTTGCGGCAGACCCATTTTGGCCCCTAAAGCGCCTTGGGTCAGCCCCTTGGCTTTCCGCGCCGCTTGCAGCTTTTTGACGATATCATCCATCATTTTTATATGTTATCACACATATCAAAGAAATAAAA
>DSCZ01000467.1 GCA_011048855.1 Desulfobacteraceae bacterium
GCCTATGATCAGCGTATACGACAGCCCCCATTCCGGAATCCAATCCTGGATCAAGCGTGTGGAAGATATCGTGCTTTCTTCGCTCATTTTACTGGTGTCCGGCCCTCCCATGCTTGCAATCGCACTCGGGGTGAAACTATCCTCCCCGGGGCCGGTGATATTCAAACAGCCACGGTACGGAATGAGCGGGGAGGAAATCATCGTATGGAAATTCCGCACCATGACGGTGTGCGAGGATGGAACGGATGAATGCGTCCAGGCGACAAAGGAGGATACCAGGGTCACCCGCTTCGGTGCATTTCTGCGGAAGTATTCACTGGATGAACTACCGCAGTTCATAAATGTTCTGCAGGGGAGAATGACGATCGTCGGTCCGCGGCCCCATGCGATCGCCCACAACGAGTATTATCGCAAGCGAATCCCAGGCTACATGCTGCGGCATAAGGCGAAGCCGGGTATAACGGGCTATGCGCAGATAAACGGCTGGCGGGGCGAGACCGACACACTCGAAAAAATGGAAAAGCGCGTGGAGTATGACCTCGAATACATGCGTAACTGGAGCCTGTGTCTGGACCTTAAGATCGTTTTTCTCACGGTTTTTAAAGGGTTTAAGGGTGAAAATGCCTACTGATACGAAACCAAGTATCGAATTTATTGAACTCGTGAAAAAGTGCGAAATGGTTCTTGTCCGTCATTCCGGACAAGCGAAGCGCGATCCGGAATCCAGAAGTTGTTGAAAAGACTAGATTCCGGCCTTCGCCGGAATGACGGACACGGGACGTTTTACGGTTTCATCTAATTTAAGAACCTTCAGCTAATTTCTTTTCAAATGATTGTTGAATTCAATCTCTTGCTGGTCATTCTTGCAACCGTGCCTCTCCTGTTCGGGGCGGTGCAGCCGTTTGTCTTCTCGTTTTACGTGGCGGCGGTCTTCCTGGTCTTTTTGAGCCTGTTGTGGCGCAAGCGGATCGGCTCAAGGGAGCTGGGTAAAGGGGCCGTCTGGGTCCTTTATTGTTTTCTGGGGTGGAGTCTGTTCCTGATCGTGCCGCTTCCGGAAAACATGCTGGAGTTCCTGAGCCCTTTCAGATCGGGCCTGTTGGGGAAAACCCGGGAGCTGCTCGGTGCGTCGGCCGGCTGGAAGTCCTTAGCATACCTAAACACCCTTTCTCTCAGCAGGTGGAGTTTGTGGCTTGCGGCCGTGCTTCTCGGTGTGATGGTGAAAAGGGCCTCGTTGGACCGGCGGTTTCTCATGCGCCTCGTCGTTGTTCTTCTTGTACTTGGAAGCCTGGAGGCGCTCTACGGGCTGGTGCAGGCCATGGTGCCTACGACCGGCGTTTTTGGACACACGCTTTACTACCTTGGGGATGCCCGGGGAACCTACATCAACCGCAACCACTTCGCCGGGATGATCGAGATGACCTGGCCGCTGGTGCTGGCCTATCTTCTTTCGCTTTCTCCGTGGGAGGAGACCCGGAAACTCAAGGTGAAACACCTGATCAATTCGGACCGGTTCAACCGGCAGCTGCTGATAGCCATTTTCCTGGTGGTGATGCTTCTTGCACTGGTCTTTTCGCGCTCCCGTGCCGGGATCACCGGCGGTATCCTCGGCTTTATAGCCTTTTTGGGAGCCATGGCGTTTTCAGGTGCCGGCATGCGGAAGGGTTTCTGGCTCGGGACCGGCGCGGCCGTGGTTCTTCTTTTGATATACGGCGCTCAAATGGGTTTCGATTCGGTGATCGAGCGGTTTATGCAAATAGACGAAGAGACCGGCCGGTTAAACCTTTGGCGGGATGCGTGGCTTATCATTCAGCAGCACCCGTTCGGCGTGGGCCCGGGAAACTACGAGATCGTGGAACCGGTGTTCCAGGTGAATGCGCAGACGACCCGGCTTTCCATTCACACCTGCCCACAACGACTACCTGCAGCTTTTGGTTGAAACCGGCTGGCCGGGCTTCCTGCTTTTGACCACGGGCTGGCTCTACCTGCTCGTGCGCGGGCTCGTGGGACTGAGGCGGTTTTTCAGGCACTTCGGGTACTCCAGGCATTTCTTCATGGCAGCCGGCGCCTGGAGCGGCCTTGTTTCCATGGCCTTCCACAGCTTTTTCGACTTTAACCTCCAGATCCCCGCAAACCTCTTCTACTTCGCCATGCTCATCGGCATCCTCACCCACATCTTCCCCAAAAGCTACACCCCCCACCACCACAAAACCACCCCATAACCCCTTACCGGTTCGGAAACAACTGACGGATTTTGCATCGCGCAAAGACGTGTGCCGCCAAGGGCGGTATCAGTTATCAGTTTTCCCAAACGAACATCCCATCTACACCCGTGCTGAACCACCGGTGCCCTCGAAGCGAGGGTCCACCCATGAGAGATTTTACCGATTTCCGCCCAAAGCCACTTTCGGCAATCCGTTACCGATTTCAGCCCAAGGCCACTTCCGGTAATTTTTACCGCTTTCGGCCCAAAGCCATTTTCGGCAATCCATTACCGATTTCGGCTCAAAGCCACTTTCGGCAAATTTTTACCGATTTCCGCCCAAAGCCGTTTTCGGTAAATTTTACCTCTTTCCGCCCAAGGATGTTTCCGGTAAAAAGACCATTCGGACAGGTCGGTTCGCTGCCTGCCCCTTTACCTTTCATGTTCTGTGGGAGCAGATTGTATCCGCGATATCCGCCTGCCCGGTTCAATACCCCGCAGGGGTCAGCGTCGCAGCGAATTTAACTGGGCTTGCCCGGTTCAATACCCGGAGGGGGCAGCGCAGCGAATTTAACTGGGTTTGGCCGGATGAAGTCCCGAAAAGATTTTGCCTCGCGCCAAGACGTAGGGGCGCAGAGAACAGAAGGAAGAGAAAGAAAAGCGTGAGGCGGAAACTCATCGGTGAATGGCCAGGCGCCTGGGGCGCATTCCAAATTCCAAACTTTATATTCCAGATTACAGATCGAGGTGCGGGGGGACAAGATCGCGGATACAATCTGCTCCCACAGGTGAGGGATATCGGGAGTACAACTCCCTCCTGTAGACTTGTATCCTTATTGCTCACAAGTTCAAAAGTTTGGAGGCATCAGGTGAAGCTTTCCTCCTTAATTCCGAATACCTTGACCAGCTTCTTTCTTGTTGCTTTGCGATAAACAGCGCCTTGTCGTTCCCATTTTGCAACAGTAGACTGTTTCACCCCAATTCTGTCGGCCAGTTCATCCTGCGTCCAACCTTTGTCGAGCCGCTCGCGTTTTACTGGGTTCATGAATATATATGTTTCCGCTTCATCTTGGTCGTAGAGCAAATCTGATGCGGCTTTATGGATGTCCCGCAGATCGGATTCATCCCTTAGACGTTCCATGATTTTGTTAAACTCCTCTACGGGAAGCACCACAAATTTGACTTTTCCATTTTCTGTTATGGTCTGATATTCCATCATTACCTCTTGTATACATCGCCTCTAGGGCGGATTTTGACAACTTCTATAATTAATTGCCCATCCTCTCGCGTATAAAGCACGCGGTATTGACCTACGCGGAGGCGGTATCCCTTTCTTCCCTGCAATACGTCGACGTCGAGTGATGGATCGTCCGGATCAGCAGCAAGCTTGTGTAGCTGCTCCACAATGATCGATTTAGCTTTGCGTGGCAACCGCGCAAGATAATTTCGAGCCTGGCGTCTGTATTGTAATGTGTGCATAATTTATTATAGCCTTAAAAGCTATATTGTCAACATGGAAACAGCGGTGAAGCACGAGTATTCTCCGATGGGTATCAGAGCGGCCCGGGGATGATAATTTCCCCGGTTGTGCCATCCCGGACCGGCAAATCCTGCAGTGAAAA
>DSCZ01000472.1 GCA_011048855.1 Desulfobacteraceae bacterium
ATTTCTTTTCGACGAGCCACTCAGTAATCTCGATGCAAAGCTCAGGGTACAGATGAGAGCGGAAATCGTGAGACTGCACCACCGCCTTCAAAGCACCGTAATCTATGTCACCCACGACCAAGTGGAAGCCATGACCATGGGGAGCAAAATCGTGATCCAGGACAGCGGAAAAATCATGCAGGCCGGAAAACCTATTGATGTGTACGATTCCCCCGACAACAAATTCGTCGCGGGTTTCATAGGTAGCCCCGCGATGAACTTCCTCGAAGTTCGACTGGTGGATGAAGAAGACGGGCTGTGGGCGGAAGGCGATGGTTTCCGCTTCCCGGTGCCTTCCACCAAAGCGGCGAAATACGCCCCGCATGCCGGGGGAAAATTTTTTTTGGGGATTCGCCCGGAGCATCTTGAAGATGTTGATTTCGTGAAGGAATATGACCCCAAATACATCATGAAAGCAAAGGTCGAATTGATCGAACCGCTCGGATCGTCGGTGATCCTGCAGATTCTCCTGGGCCAAAAAATGCTTGTTGCACAGGTCGATTCACATACCGGTGCCAGGGTGGGCGAGGAAATACAGCTTGTCGCCGATTTGGAGAACATGCATCTGTTTTCCACCGAATACCCGCACAAATCCCTCGACAGAGCGTGAAGGGCGGACCGCCTCCAGACCTTTTGGGGGCTTACGAAAAACCATGGGGCACCACAATGAAAGGAGGATGAGCTATGAAAAGGTTATTTTACGGGCTATTGGCGTTGATGCTTGTTTTCTTGTTCGCATCTGCGGCATCGGCAAAGGTTCAAATTAAATTTTACTATCCGGTGGGTGTCGCCGGACCTCTTGTTAAGGTCATCAACGGAATGGTGGAACAATTTGAAAAGGAGAATCCCGGAATCGATGTAGAGCCGGTTTACGCTGGGAACTACAATCAGACGATGCAGAAGGTTCAAACGGCCGTGATGGGAGGGAATCCGCCCGACATAGCGGTTGCGGAAATCTCGGAATTGTTCAGCCTCCTGCAAATGGACTGCCTGATTCCCCTCGATTCCTACATCGAGGCGGAAGGAGGGAAGAGCTTCCTGGCTGACTTCCATGAAGGTTTCCTCGGAAACGCCTACGGCCGGGATGGCAAAATCTACGGATTTCCTTTTCAGAGAAGTACCCCGATACTTTATTGGAACAAAACCATGTTCCGTGCCGCCGCGGACAAGCTTAAAGCAGCGGGACTGGATCCGAACCGTCCGCCTGAAACTTGGGATGAGCTGGTCAAGTATTCCGAAATACTCACGATCCGTGAAGGCAATGATACGAAGCAATACGGGCTGATCATTCCGGGCGGATGGAATGACTGGATTTTCGAAGCATTTGCAAGACAAAACGGTAGCCAGCTTCTGATGGAGGATGGCTTGACGGTAACCTTTGATACTCCTGAAAACCTGGAAGCTTTGAAACTTTGGGTGCATTTGATGCAGGAGCTGAAAGTGTGCCCGGTGTTGCGTCCCTGGAATATCACCCCGGATGATTTCATCGGCAAGGTCACTGCGATGATGTATTATTCGACCGGGGGCATGGCTAAGATCCGAAAAACCGCCGATTTCGAATGGGGGGCGGCTTTCATGCCAAAGAAAAAACAGTTCGGCACCCCGGTGGGTGGCGGGGACTTCCACATTTTCAAAGGAATTCCGAAAGAAAATCAGGATGCTGCGTGGAAGTTCGCTAAATTTATGACCCGGCCGGATATGGCCGCTTACTGGAGCATAGAGTCGGGCTATGTGGCGGTAAACAAAAAATCTTATGATCTGCCGGAAATGAAGGATTTTCTTGAGCAATTCCCCCAGATGACTGTAGCCAGAGACCAATTGAAATACGCCAAACCCAAAATGATGGCGGTCAACTATCAGTTGATCCGAAATGCGATGACCACCAATCTGGATGCAGCTCTTGAAGGGAGAAAGACGCCCGAAAAAGCCCTGGCCGACACACAAAAGCTGATTGAAGAAGCAATCAAGGGCAGATGATCATCGATTTTTACTGGGGGCCGCCTGAAGGCGGCCCCTCCTAAGGCGGCGGAAAATGAGAGAGAAACTCGAAGCATATAAAAGTTACCTTTTCTTGATCCCCGGGTTGTTCTTTCTGATCCTGTTCACCTATCTTCCCATCGCTTGGTCCACATGGCTCAGCTTGAACCGATGGGATCTTCTGTGCCCCAAGCCGAAGTTCACCGGCATGGATAATTTCGTCAGGCTATGGGAACATGAAGTATTCTGGCTGGTGATGAAAAACACTTTTGTTTTTGTCACCGTAAGCATCTTCCCGACCATGTTCCTTGCTCTGGTCTTTGCCATTTTGATCGACGAACGGGTCAAAGGCAGGGTCTATTATATCTATTCTCTTTTTTATCCGACCCTGATCCCGATGGCCGCGGCGGCCATGCTCTGGGTGTATATCTACTCCCCCAATCTAGGTGTGCTGAATATAGTTCTGTCAAAATTCGGATTTCCGAAGCTTGGATGGCTCGGCAGCTCAAACACATCCCTCTGGGCTTTGATAATAATGACTTTTTGGAAAAACCTCGGGTTTTTCACTCTCATTTATCTAGCCGGTCTCCAGAATGTCAACAGAGAGCTTTATGAGGCTTCCTATATAGACGGCGCTGGCTGGTGGAGGCGACACCTCTCAATCACCTTTCCGCTGGTCGGCCCCACTTCTCTTTTCGTTTTGGTCACGGCCATAATTTTGACCTTCCGCGTATTCGATCAAATTCACCTGATGACCGAAGGAGGCCCAGGAAACAGTTCCAATGTAATTGTCTACTACATTTACGAAAACGGCTTCAAGTTCTTCGACTGGGGCAGAGCCACCACCCTGACGACTATACTTGTGCTGATCCTTTTAACTCTGACATTGATAATTTTCGGGATATTTGGAAAACGGATCACCTACACATCGGACTGATTCGGGAGACGACCGATGGAAGAAAAGAAATACGAAGTGGTAGTCAAAGTTCTGATCCTGCACACTGTGGCGGTCATTATGATACTTCCTTTTGTGTGGCTGGTATCCACGGCTCTCAAATCCCCTGTTGAGGTTTTCACGCCCACTTTATCACTGATTCCAGAGAAACTCATGTGGTCCAACTTCGCAGCCATTATGGACAGGGCACCTTTCTGGCTCTATATGCTGAATACGGTAATCGTGTGCGCAGGGATCCTTGCAATACAGCTCACCCTTGTCATTCCCGCAGCCTATGCGTTCGCCCGGCTCGATTTTCCGGGAAAGGACGTGATGTTTCTTCTTTTCGTGATTCAAATCATGCTGCCCCTGGAATCGATAATCATTCCCAACTACCTGATCACCAAAAAATTGGGGCTACTCAATACCAGAACCGGTCTGATCCTTCCTTTCGTCGCAAGCGGTTTCGGGACTTTCATGCTCCGTCAGACGTTCAAACAGGTCCCACAGGCGCTCGAAGACGCAGCGCTGATAGACGGAGCGGGACACCTGCGTTTCATCTGGTATGTGCTGATTCCCCTCTCACGGCCCACAATCGTGACATTTTCGATGATCAGCATTGCCACCCACTGGAACGACTATTTCTGGCCGTTGATCATTACAGATGTAGACAGGGTAAGAACTCTTACGATCGGATTGGGGATGTTTGTTCAACAGGAAAGCGGATCCGACTGGACTCTTTTGATGGCGGCAACTCTTTTCGTATGTGTGCCGATCATCGCGTTCTTCCTGGCAACCCAGAAAACTTTCATCAAGAGCTTCCTCACCTCAGGTATCAAGGGTTAGCTGCTCCCGGCCCCGCCTGTAAGA
>DSCZ01000474.1 GCA_011048855.1 Desulfobacteraceae bacterium
CATCCTGACCGATATATGCTTGGACGAGAGCATCGAAAGCGTCGAAGACGCCCGCAAGGCTATTCAAATCGGCTCAGGGCGCGTGATCAACATAAAATCAGGGCGGGCGGGTGGAGGGTATGAATCCATCAAAATTCATGATCTCGCAAAGGAAAAGAAGATTCCGGTCTGGTGTGGGGGTATGCTCGAAACAGGTATAGGGCGTGCATACAATCTAGGTCTCGCATCCCTTTCCAACTTCACCATGCCTGGCGACATAAGCCCGAGTTTTCGCTTTTATGAAGATGAGATAATCAATCCCCCCCTGATCCCCGACGCCGTAGGTGAATACGAGGTGCCACAGGGACCGGGCATCGGCGTGGAGGTCTTGGAGACAGTGATCAGAAAAAATATGGTTCATCACGATCGCTTCTCCCATTGATGGAGTGATGAATTGGATAGGTTACCCTCGAATTCTCTTTTATCGGTCAACGGTCTCAAAACCTATTTTTTCACCTCAGAGGGTGTTGCCAAAGCTGTCGATGATGTGAGCTTCGTCCTTGAAAAGGGGGAAACACTCGGCCTGGTTGGGGAAAGCGGGTGCGGCAAGAGCGTCACGGCCCTGTCCGTCATGCGTTTGGTGGATGACCCGCCTGGAAAAATTATGGGAGGTGAAATTTTTCTTGGAAAGACAAGTCTGTTGGATCTGCCGCGTCCTGAGATGAGAAAAATACGAGGACGAGACATATCGATGATTTTCCAGGAGCCTATGACGTCTCTGAATCCCGTCTTCACCGTGGGCTACCAGATACGGGAGGCGATTCGCTATCACCAGAATGCGGGCAAAACCGAAGCGTGGGAGAGGAGTGTCGAGATGCTGCGTCTGGTGGGAATTTCTTCCCCTGAACAGCGGGCCTTTGATTACCCCCATCACCTAAGTGGCGGAATGAGGCAGCGGGGGATGATCGCCATGGCTCTCTCCTGCAATCCGAAAGTCCTCATTGCCGACGAACCTACAACCGCGCTGGATGTCACCATCCAGGCCCAGATCATGGACTTGATGTCCCGGCTCCGGGAAAAGTTCGGAACAGCCATGCTCCTGATATCACATGACCTCGGCTTGATTGCTGAAATCGCTCAACGGGTGGTGGTCATGTATCTCGGAAAAATTGTTGAATCTGCAAAAACTTGCGATCTTTTTGATGAGCCCCTGCACCCCTACACCCAGGGGCTCATAAAATCAATTCCGAAATTGCACCAGAAACATAGTGATGCCGGTATGCTCTGGGAAATCCCGGGCAGCGTGCCGAGTTTAATTAATCTCGATCCTGGTTGCCTTTTCGCAGGGCGTTGCGACCATCGAACTGCGCGCTGCAGGGATATGCCCCCTCTGAAAGAGATCAAACCCGGGCACAAAGTCCGCTGTTGGCTTTACGGATAGAACAGATGACCAATGAAACTCTGTTGGAAGTGATTGGCCTCAAAGTACATTTCCCTATTAGGAAAGGGCTTTTTTCAAAGACCGTGGGACATGTTTACGCTGTGGACGGGGTAAGTTTTCATCTCCGCCGGGGTGAGACCATGGGCCTTGTGGGCGAGAGTGGATGCGGCAAGACCACGGTGGGCAGGGGGATTCTCCGCCTGGTGGAACCCACTGCCGGCAGCATTTTTTTTGAAGGTCGGAATGTCCTTTCATTGTCGCAAGCCGGAATGAAGTCGTTCCGGTGCAATGCCCAAATAGTGTTCCAGGACCCTTATGCTTCGCTTAACCCAAGAATGAAGATCGGCCAGATCATCTCCGCCCCCCTTCATATTCATGGTATCGGAACGCGGATGGAACGCCGGGATAGGGTTAAATTTCTCCTCGAAAAAGTAGGACTCCGTGCGGAGCATGTGGACCGCTACCCTCATGAATTCTCCGGGGGACAGAGACAGAGAATCGGTGTAGCCCGGGCATTGGCGATACAGCCGCAGCTCATTATCGGCGATGAGCCCTTCTCGGCACTTGATGTGTCGGTTCAGGCACAGGTGATAAACCTCTTTAAAAACCTCCAGAACGAATTCCAGCTTTCTTATGTCATAATCGCCCATAACCTCAGCGTCGTCAGGCACATTTCGGATCGCATCGCGGTTATGTACCTGGGAAAAATTGTCGAGATCGCTTCCTCTGACGAACTCCTTGAACATCCTCTCCACCCTTACACCGTTGCATTACTTTCGTCGATTCCCATACCGAACCCTCATCTCAAAAGAAAACGGATCATCTTGGAAGGCGATGTTCCGAGCGCTATAACTCCTCCTGATCACTGCAAGTTTCATACTCGGTGTCCGCAAAGGTTTGGACCCTGCAATCAGATGGATCCTGAATTCAGGGAAGTAGCCCCGGACCACTGGGTTGCATGTCATTTGCCTTTTAAGAAGGATGACGGTTCATGAGTGGAATCGACCTTTTCCGTGGATATGATGCGGAGTGTCATGAACCTTCGAAGTGGGTTCAACTCACTTGAGGTGCCGCTTATTTTCGGACGTCAGATCGCATCCACAATGGTTCGGCCGGATTCCATGCAAAGGCGTCTTGAACGTCTTGTTTGTGAAAACCGGCACTGGTCCAGCCAAGGGAAGGTGGCCACTTACATCCCGGAATTGGCCAAGCTGGACCCACAAATCCTCGGTATCAGCGTATGTAATGTGAACGGCAAACAATGGCATGCTGGCGACTGGCAGGTGCCTTTTACCATACAAAGCATATCCAAAGTGGTTTCATTTGTATGCTCGTTAGAGGACAACTCCTTCCGAGCTCTGTCAGGTAAAATCAGCGTCGCCCCTTCGTCTGACGGATTCAATTCCATCGTGAACCTGGAGACGAGGAATGAGCTGAGGCCCTTGAACCCCATGATCAATTCCGGAGCAATTGCTGTCATAAACACGGTAAGAGGCGCCACCCTGGAAGAAAAATTCCAGCGGATTTTGGCGATGATGAAGATCATGAGCGGTAATGAAAGACTCCTGATTAACAAGATAGTTTACCTCTCGGAAAAGAGAACCGGGGACCGAAATCGCTCTTTGGCCTACTTCATGAAAAGCACAGGGATGATCGAAGTTGATGTAGATGAACTCCTGGATGTCTACTTTCGCCTCTGCTCAGTTGAAGTTACCTGCTCTGACATCGCCCGCATGGCGGCAGTTCTTGCCCTAGACGGAAGGTCTCCTATCACAGGGAGACGTCTGTTTGATCCAAAAACCGCTCGAATAGTTAAGGCGGTGATGACCACCTGTGGAATGTACGATGCCTCCGGAGAATTCGCCGTGGATGTCGGAATGCCAGGCAAGAGCGGGGTGGGCGGCGGGATCATGGCTGTTTCCCCAGGTAGGTTCGGTGTCGCAGTCTTAGGGCCCGCGTTGGATCCCAAAGGGAACAGTCTGGCAGGCTGGAAACTGCTTGAAGCCGTATCAGAACAGCTGGATCTGAGTATTTTTTAAAGATTTAATTGGGGGGGACAATACCATGAAACGTATTTTAAGGCTGGCACTTATTCAGATGTCTATGGATTTTGATCTTGAACGTAATCTCGAAAAATCGCTTAGCTTCATGGAACAAGCAAAACAGGCAGGGGCAGATCTGATTTTTTTCCCGGAGATTCAGCTTTCACGTTTCTTTCCACAGTTTCCCAGCAGAAAGCACCTGGCCAAATGGGTGACCATCGATGACCCGGTCGTTCAGCAGTTTCAAAAAAAGGCGAATGAGCTTCAAATTTATTGCTCACCTAATATTTACCTCAAAGAAAATGAAAGTTTATACGATGCTTCACTATGGATAGAGCCGACTGGAAAGATATCAGG
>DSCZ01000016.1 GCA_011048855.1 Desulfobacteraceae bacterium
ACTGTTCGATATGGAGATGACGTTGGCGCTTATTCAATGGGTCCAGCTCAAAAATCACCGGGCGTATCTATCGCACCGGAAGAAAAGACTTCGCATGTTGGGCGAAATTACGTTGTAGGATTATTGCGTACCTTCCTTCAGAAACACCGTCAAATCGGAAAGGAGCCCTACCCGTTTTCTTCTGCTCATCAGTCAATTTCATCTCGCAACAGAAAACCGGTTTTTCATCGCTCCCCCATTCTTCATGAGTAGAAAGGCTGACAATTATGCTTGCCGTGCCGACACAGTTTACGACCCCTGATACGGAGTACTTGTCTTGCGCGTGAACACCGGAGAAACCGAACAGGAGCAAAACAAAAAAAAGCATCGCTGATTTTTTCATAGCATACTCCTTGTTATAGTCGTTGGCGTTTTAGCGGGCTTCGCAGAGGGTTCATGATTACCCTCTTCACGAACTCCAAACAAAAAAGCCAAGCATCACCCATCGTGACATTAACGAAGTCACCCTCGGCAGCTCGGCTTTCTTTCAAAACCAAAATTCTTTCGAAGAACAGTAGGAGTCAAAAATCCAGGAAACCGCGTCACCGGTTCGATTTCTTGAGACCCGTGGCTTTCCGTCCCCATCTTTCGGTGGGTTTGACTTTATTACTGAACGCGATAAATAATTATTGGCTCCTCCCCCGGGCTAAAGCCCCGGGGAGGCATTGTTCAGGCAGTTTGAGGCAACGCAGGTTCATAGCAACCCCTCAAAATGTCTGGAATGGAAACTTCTCTGGTGAGATAGCGTGTATTCTCTCATTACAATTTTACAGATGTCAATAAAAAAGTTTAATATTGATGAACTCGTAAAAATTCCAAAAACAGCCTATATCGTCACCCCGTTGGAGAACGGGACCCAGTCATTTCAACAACTTCTGGATTCCGGCCTTCGCCGGAATGACGGCGGAGCTACTTCCAACGAACTCAAATCGCTACGCCGTCAAGTTCGTTTCTCATAGGCTGCCGCGCAGCGGTATAAACCAGATTTTTACGAGGTCATCGATATCGGTCTTTTGACAAGATATTGATAATTTCCAGTTGGGTTTTCACTTCGAAAAGGGTGCCGGTTCGATTGTTTGGACCTGCTCCAGAGTCGCCCCAGGTTGTGCTTTTCCGACATAGGCTTTATGTGTTATGTTTTTGTACCGTACCTATATTATTCCAACCGATGAGGTCGATATGCAGTTTTCGAGCGATGGGATTTCGTCGATCCTTTTTCACCCCAGGGCGGAGGAATACAGCTATGTACCAGGCAGGCACAGCCACCGAAACCCGAAGCGCCGGTGAAACCATATGCGGACGGACCCGCGCTGATTATTCACGGTACCGAGGACTGTATCATCCCGCTCAGGGATGCTGAGGCTCTCTTTGATGCGCTCCCCGACGCCGATAAAACAATCGTCAGGATTCCGGGGGCAGGACACAATGATCTCCTGCTCACGGGATTTAAAGAATACTTTGAAGCGCTGAAGAAATTCGTCAGTCGATGAATCGAGATGAGTTCACAAGAACTCACAAATGAGACGGCTATGGGAAAAGCTTTCCCGCATAGCGGGATGAATTCTGAGGAATGAGGCGTACCGGGAGTACGGTGCAGCGACTAAGGATGAAGCGTAGCGCAGCAGTTGGACTTTTTACGACGCCGTCAACGAGAAGCAACGGCAGACTAACCCCTTTGTAAAGGAAACGACATGCCCAACCACATAAAGAGTGTAACATTGCTACAGGAAAAATTCCCTACAGTTAAATCCTATCCTTTCAATTTGGAGATATTTAATAAAACGAAACATCTAACCTTCGATGCACCCATAACAATGTTCGTCGGCGAGAACGGCACCGGTAAATCCACATTGCTGGAAGCCATGACGCGTGCCTGCGGCATCCACATCTGGGAAAAATACGAGGGTCGACGTTATCAATTCAACAGGTATGAAAAGGAATTATACAGGTGTCTGAAAATCGAATGGGCGGATGGAACGGTTCCCGGGGCATTCTTCGGCTCGGAGATATTCAAGGATTTTGCCAATATTGTTGATGAGTGGGCAGCCTCAGATCCAGCACAGTTGAAATATTTCGGCGGCGGGTCTTTGGTGACGCAGTCGCACGGTCAATCGATGATGTCCTATTTTCGTGCGCGCTATAAAAGAAAAGGCCTTTACCTGCTCGATGAGCCGGAGACCGCGCTATCTCCCCGGAGCCAGCTGGAGTTTCTGGATATCATTAAAGAAAACAGCCGGGCAGGACATGCCCAGTTCATTATATCCACGCACTCACCGATTCTTCTCTCCTGCGATGGGGCCGTAATTTACAGCTTTGATTATTCGCCCCCGCGGGTTCTTCAATACGAAGATACCGATCATTACCAGATTTACAAAGGCTTGCTGGCTTGATCGAAAATAGGGATAAATGAGCATATTATTTTACTTTCCGGCTGTATTTCCAAGCCAGACAAACGACTTAGAAACAAGAGGCCTTTGATGTTTCAATCTCCAGCATGGGGCTCAAGATGACACCCAACAATCTTTCAGCGCTGCGGAACCAATTGGAGAGAGAGGCCCGCAACCTCGGTGCGCGGGTTTTTGGTGTGGCTGATCTCGCACCGGCCGAATCTTTCATCCAAAACCAGGGCGGCGGGTTTTTGACCCACTACCCGCGTGCGGTCTCGATGGGCGTGAGCCTCCAGGACGGCATCGTGGATCAACTCCCCCACCACAGGGAAATAACCGTCGCACGAACCTATGACTATCTCTATGATACGGTCAATGCATCCCTGAACCGAATTGCACTTAGAGTAAGTGTAATACTTAATGACGCCGGCTTCCAAACCCTTCTTATACCGGCATCCCAAACCCTTGACACCGAAAACGGCATCGGCTTGTTTTCCCACAAACTGGCGGCCCATCTTGCCGGCCTTGGCTGGATCGGCCCCAGCTGTCTCCTGATTACACCGGAATTCGGGCCGAGAATCCGGTTGATTACCGTGTTGACAGACGCCTCCCTCGAAACCGGCAAGCCGCTTCAAAACCGATGCGGGGATTGCAGGCAATGTGTCGATGCCTGCCCGCCCAATGCCTTCAGCGGAAGAATTTTTTCTCCCGAGGAACCGCGCGATGTGAGATTCAATGTTAAACGTTGCATGGGCTACAGAGCGAACCTGCAAAAAAATGTCACCGGTGCCAGGGTCTGCGGCATGTGTGTATACGTCTGTCCATATGGAAGAAAAGAGAATGGCAGGCTTGTCCCACCCGGAAAAGAGATTAAAGGATTTGTTGAACCGACTTAAATCTTTCTTGCCGGATAGTGACCATCCGGTATTTCCGGTTGGACACAAGATAAAGCACTGCTATCAGCAAGAGCCATGAAAATCTTTATTCTTTTCGGAATGAGGCGATTTAACTGGCCCGGTTTTTTGTCTGAGATTGTTTGCTCGGAAACAGGTTTGATTACTTTGGAGTTTGAGGCCGGGAAAATTTGGCTTATTACGGTTGCGAAAGGATCCGAAAGACTGACTGGGAAGCAACTTTAACAATACTCCTCCAAATCCTCTCGGTATTGGATTGGTTGCGGCGGTCAGGGGGCATACAAACCCCGGCCCCTATTCCCTTTGAATGAGGTTCCTTATGAAGGGGGGAACTTCAGGTCCCGAAATTGAAGTTGGAGAAAAGCCGCTGACAGTCGTTTTTCTGAGAGCAAGGGTGACCTTGATGATGAAAGCGGCAACCCTTTTGAGGAGAACGACAATGACAGCGATCTGGGAAAGAACC
>DSCZ01000109.1 GCA_011048855.1 Desulfobacteraceae bacterium
AAGCAACGCAAGACCCGCCAGGGATGTAATCACCTGCTCGGGCCAGAATGGGATTTGCCTGATCGCCGCTTCTGCAGTTTCGACGGGAAGACCCTGGGCTATACGCGCAGCCTCTGCCGCGGCTTTTGCAAGCAACTCTTCTTCGGTTAAGGTCTTTTCAGCTCCCGACCCGTTTGAAAAAAACGCGAAGACGTCTCCGCTTATTCTGGGAAACAGAAGCACGAGTGATGCAAACCCCACTAACACCCGTTTAACGATTCCTACATGTTTTCGGTAGAAACCTTCCCACGTGACGACGAACCCGAACAACCCGATGATCCCTGTAACAGCGGTCCAGACGACTTCATGCACAGGACCTTCGAACAGGATGGGGGTATAAACGAACATCAGCGGGATGATATAGAGTCCCTTTCCAAGTTTCCAGGAAATGAAACCCGTCTCCATCGGAGGCGATTTCGCTATGCCCGATGCCGCATAGGCGGCCAGACAAACCGGGGGGGTGACATTGGCATCCTGAGAATACCAGAATATCATCATATGGGCCGCCAGAAGACTCATCCCCAATTGCTGGAGTGCAGGACCGGCCAGCACAGCAAGAAAAATATAAGACGCGGTGACGGGCAGACCCATTCCGAGCACCAGCGACGCCAGTGCTACGAGGAGAATGGCCAGCAGGCGGATTCCCATCGCTAATTCAAGCACCTGCCCTGAAAACGTTACGCCCAGACCTGTTATCCCGGTTACCGCAATGACGATACCCGCACAGATCAGGATCGCAGAAGTGGAAACCGCATTTCTCGCTCCCGTGTAAAGAGTGTCGAGAATGTCGGTAAAACTCATTCGTGTCTCTTTCCTGGCCCAGCTGACAACTACAATCGCCACCATGCTGATAACCGCGGCGTATGTTGGTGTAAACCCTCGTACCAGCAGCAGAACCAGCAATCCGACGGGCACCAGGAAGACGTAACCGGTTTTGAGCACTTCGCGCGCCGAGGGCATCTTTTCTTCATCCAGAGTTTCAATTTTGGTTTTCAATGCTTCCAGGTGAACGAAAAACCCGACGGTCAGGAAATACATCAAGGCAGGAATAGCTGAAACCGCGATGATGTGAAGGTAGGAAATCCCGGTCCATTGGGCCATAATAAACGCTCCGGCCCCCATGATCGGAGGCATGAACTGGCCGCCGGTAGATGCGGCTGCCTCCACCCCGGCGGCGAAGGAGGGTCGAAAGCCCAGTTTTTTCATCAAGGGTATTGTCATGGACCCGGTCGTGACCGTGTTCGCAACCGCAGACCCCGATACAGACCCCATGAATCCCGATGATATTATGGCAATTTTAGCCGGGCCGCCGACCCTTTTGCCTGCCAGCGCCTGCGCGAGCTGAACGATGAAATCACCCGCCCCGGATTTCAGAAGGAAGGCCCCAAAAAGTATGAACAGAAATACGTAGGTTGAACTGATCGTGCAGATCGTGCCGAATATCCCTTCGTCTGTCAGGTACATTCTATAAAGAAGCCTGCCGGGGTGAACTCCCCGGTAATGGAAAACCCCGGGTATCCATTTTCCCAGAAACAAAGAGTATGACATGAAAAGAACCGAAAGTACCGGAATGATAGCTCCGGCTGCACGCCAGGTGCCGACGATTAAAATCAGCAGCGCGGCGGCCGCGAAAACATAATCCCTCATTATCGGAACGGAGTCGCGCTCCAGGTGAAGCTCCTGCTGGAAAATCAGGATATAGAAAGTGATGACGATTGTGCCTGCAATAAAAAACAGATCGATTCCACGACCGGCCCCGGGACGTTTCTTGCTCCAGGGATAGAGTAAAAAGCTAAGAACAAGCACGAACCCCATATGGCACGCGTTCCGGTAAACCGAAGGCATAACCATGAAATCGAGTGTGTTTACCCCTATATGAAAAAGAGAGGCTGCGACGGCGGTCCAGTAAAACATCGCTTTCCACAAGCCCGTAAGCCTGCGGTGCGGGGTGGACACCTCACCTCCGTCAGTGCTGCCGGCACTGCTGCCTCTTTCATCGCCCATGACTTCTCCAATTTTGATGAGTTCGCAATAAGCTGGTTTATGCCGATCCGCGGCAGCCTGTGAGCAACGAACTTGATTAACGGTGTAGCGATTTAAGTTCGTTAGAACTCGTCACCCCGTTGAAAAACGGATTCCGGGACGATCCCCTGAAAGCGCCGCCCCGGATTCATGGTTACAAGACCAGTTCCGCGGGTATGTCAAGTCCCTTTTCTTTATAGAATTTCAAAGCCCCTGGGTGAAGCGGTGCAGGAAGCCCGGAAAGAGCATTTTCGAGGGTGATCCATTCGCCCATCTTGTGAACCTGTTTCAGAAAGCCCGGGTTTTCGAAGAGAGTTTTCGTCAACTGGTAGACCACTTCTTCCGGGATGTCCTCATGGCAGGCCAGCAGATTGGGTTGGGCGATGGTGGCTACGTCTTTATCCTGGCCGGGGTATGTCCCTGCCTTAATGATATAGCGATAGCCCGGATAGGCGGTCTGTTCATTTATCGCTTGAAGCTGTTCGTCAGTGAATTCGAGAATTGTTACATCAAGCCCCGGAGCCGCAAACAGGTCCGTTACCGCCGCAACCGGAGGACCGGCTGGAATATTGGCTCCGTCAAGCCGCTTGTCTTTCATGGCGGAAGAGGACTCGAAATATCCAAGATAGACTCCGTCGACGTCATCACGGCCAAAACCGAGAGCAGACATTATGGTCAGACCGGACCTCTCTGTACCGGAACCGGCCCTGCCGATCGAGAAGCGCAACCCTCTTATATCGTTGGCGGTGCCGGTTTTGACTTTATCACTGCGAACCACGAAATGCTCGACGTTGGGCCACAGCATCGTGATGCTCCTGAGGGTTTTAAGTGGTTTGTCCTTGTAAGTTCCAAGTCCACCCCAGGCACTCTTGCCGAAAAGGCCCTGGAGGATGGCCAGCTCGACTTCTTTGTTTCTCAGCATGTTGATGTTTTCACCGGAGCCGGCGGATGTAATCGGTTGAACCTGTATTCCGTGATCCTTCGCGAGTTTTATCGACCACAGGGAGGCCATCCCTACGCCTATTGGATAATAGGTTCCCCCGGTTGTGGCCGTGGCTATTATGAGGTTTGAAGGTTTGTCGGCACTGTGGGCCGCTAAGGGTGTGACACCCGCAAGTACGCAGAACGCCAGGAAACAAATTGCGGCAAAGCTGAAAATCTTTCCGAATTTCATTGTGTATCCTCCTTTCTATTCTGTATAAAGCCTTTAAGGTTTCGGGGGATTGCTGTTTATGCTTTCCCCGTTGGTGTGAATGAGTAATAAACAGGGGGCGGGGTGAGCTGGTGTAGCGCGGAATGTAAACAGTTGTCGGTATCCGAGTGTTTGCAGCGCCCCGGAAAAGTTGGATATCATATATAAAATGCAGATTCTTATTAGACTGTCAAGCCCTAAGTCGGATGGAATTTCTGTAAGATTGATTTGATATGTCAAAATTGCATTTCGACACTCCCACGCCACCCCGCCCGGAATGTCAATTTTGACGGCGTCGTAAAAAGCCAGCCTTGAAATAGGAATTATAAAGGCTCTGGGTTCTCTGCTGATTTTGTGGATGATGGTTGAACTTTTACATACCCAGGTCGAGCATCTCCGCGGCGGTCATTTCCATGTGCTGGTATTCGTCGAGCTTGCCCTGGTGGCCTTTATACGGAAACTTTTCGTCGCCTCCATCGACGAAAAAGACGCCGTCACATTCGGGGTGCTTATCGGTGGTCTGCTGGTTCTGGGAATAATCTATTACC
>DSCZ01000083.1 GCA_011048855.1 Desulfobacteraceae bacterium
CCTTTTACCTTGCCTGCAGATTCATGTTCTTGACTTTTAATTTACTTTAAATTAACTTTTAAATATTCTTAAAATTATCTGGAGGTGAAATAGATGCCGCAATATCTCAGTGCAAAGGAATTTCGAGAGCGTATCCCTACCATTCCGGAGGATCTCAAGCGCTGGAAAGAAATCATTGTTCTGAACAAATCAAAGCCGGCTTTCAGGGTCGTACCATTCGAAGAAATACCCGCCGATCTGCTCGACCGGGCCGATACCGCGCGGGATCCCGCTCAACCGGATCTACGGGAAATTTCAGCGATTGTTCATAAGATCAGGGAAACAGGTTGAAAATCATAATTGACACCAATGTCGCAGTTTCAGGCCTGCTCTGGGGAGGACCACCCAATCAAATTCTGAGGTGGGCACGGGATGGGGCCGTGCGTATTCCGGCCTGCCCGGGGACGTTGAATGAACTCAAAAAGGTTCTTCAATACGCCAAATTCACCGAACGCCTTACGGCGCTCGAAACAACCCCTGAAAATGTGCTCAAATATTACCGCAATCTTGTGGTAATGACACCGGATCCCGCATCAATTCCGAACGTGATCAAGGCCGACCCTTTCGACGATCTTTTTCTCGCTCTGGCTTCGGAAAACGGTGCCGCACTGATCGTATCCGGAGACAGGCATCTTCTCGACCTGAAAAGTTTCAACGACATCCATGTCGTAACACCCGCCGAAGGAGTGGAAGTCATCATGAAGTTTCGACAGACTCGTGGTTTACCGCCTTTATAGGCTTCCTTTCAAGCCCTTTCAATTTCACCCGGCGTTACCCAAACGGCCCTGCAGAAGGGAGTTGTACTCCCGATTCCCGGACAGGAAAATCGACGCCTGAAACCAAAACATCAGGCTGGAGTTCATTCCTCAGAGGCTGGTAACCGGCTGCTTTTCTTCCGCTTCATGTCCGGCCCAGAAGACGGGATGATATTTTTTAAGAGGCACCATCCATGTATCCATTGACATGCGCATCCAAATCATGCATATACATATGTATGCGAACCACGATAAACATTGATGACGAAACCTTGGAAAAGGCCATGCAGCTCACGGGCGTGAGGGAGAAGACCTCGCTTGTCCGGCGTGGCCTCGAAGCCCTGATCGCCCAGGAAAGCAGCAAGCGCCTGGCTCGACTCGGGGGCACGGAAAAGCAGCTTCGGGCACCCCGCCGCCGTCGGCCTGCAGGTTCTTAGCCATGGTGCTGGTGGACACCTCCATCTGGGTGGACCACCTCCGCCGGGGAAACCCGCGACTCGAGGCCTTGCTTATGGAAGCCCTTGTCGCCTGTCATCCTTATGTGGTCGGCGAACTGGCCTGTGGTACGCTCCAAAATCGGGTGGGCATTCTCTCTCTTCTCGGCTCCCTACCCCAAGCCCCTGTGATTTCCCAGGAAGAATTGTTGCATTTTATCGATCTGCACGCCCTTGCAGGTTTAGGCATCGGATTCGTAGACATCCACCTGCTGGCCTCTGCCCGCCTGTCCGATATGCCGCTTTGGACGGCGGACAAGCGTCTCGCCCGCGCGGCCGAGGATCTCGGTCTGGCGTTTTCATAGGGCCATTTTACATTCCACATCACGAGAGAGATGTTAAAAAGGCCTTGGAAAAGGTACAAAAATGAAAAAAAGTGATAGATATATCAAAATAGTTGAATCGTCTGATGAGGATAATTGCTATATCGGCCGTGCACCAGGATTAATGTTGGGGGGTGTTCATGGTGATGATGAGGCAAAAGTATACAAGCAGCTTTGTGATGTCGTTGAGGAATGGATTGAACTATATGAGAACGACGGCGATTCCTTACCTCCTGCAACGGCCAAAAAAGATTATTCAGTGAAATTTAACTTAAGAGTCGGCAAAGAATTGCATGAACAAATCGGAAACACCGCTCTTTGGAAAGGACAAAGTATTCATAAATTCTGTGTCGATTTCATAAAAAAGGAAACCGGGCTTTCATATCCTGGCCAACAAAGGTCGGCTTTCAGGCACTGACGGTTGACCACAACCATCTGATATTTAGAAGTAAATATCGTATGAGAAGCCGTTTCCTCAAAACCTGTAAAGCATATTGCAACTCAGCAATCAAAAACCTGAGTCACGCCATAACCGGGCTCTACGTTTTCAGGTTCGATCCACTGCGTTTAAGCGCAAGCCGTAGATTACCATGCTCAAAGGCCGAAGCCATAAAATCGATTTCCCGCTTACCCGCACCCAGGCTGACAGCCTCTTTTCCCCATGTCCTGCTTATCTTTCCCATCTCCAGGGAAATACCCCTCGCATCCTTTAACGTGAGCCCGAAATCTCCCGCCACCTCAAATGCCAGATTCAGAGACGCCAGATTGTTTTCCAGATCGATGCTCGTTTGAAGGTACCTTGATTTTACCTGCTCCGGCAGCGGTTCCAGGTCATAGACCGGTGAAAGACACCATCCTGAAAGTTTGGGGTCGTAGAGAAAACCATGGTTGCGGAGGTGATCGTCCAGGTTAGAGATCAGGATGTTGTAAACCATGCGCCGCCAGAGCTCTTGAAGATCAGCTTTCGGCCTGGTACCGTAAATGACTATGGCCTCCGCGATTTCAAGGTAGCTCCGGGGTTCCCTGTCTTGTGCCTCCAGCATCGTCATGGCTGATAGAAACGGAATCCGGATAGGCCCTTTTCGATCAAAGCGCTTTACCAGAAGGACTTTCTTACCCGACACATCTTTCAGCATAAATTCAGGAACCGCTATGTGGCATTTTTTTGCCATTTTAAGGGCGAGATATTCCCAGAGCTCAACATCCCATTCATCTTTTGGACTTGGAAACTTCGCGATCCATAGACTGCCTTCTCGGTCAACGACAGAGGCCTTGGGCCTTGCCCCACCCAGGGAAGACCCTGGTGCCAGAATATCCAGGAGGTCCTGCTCTCCTTCTTCCTCATTGATGACCCTGGTGGAGCGATCCAGAAGATTGCCGATTTCAACCAATGGAGGAATGCTTACATCAGGGCGGCAAGCCAGAAAGGGGCCTTCCGGCGCCGTTGCAAATCTCAAGGCGCCTTGCCTGGCCTTATCGTCGACCATCAGAAGATAATCGCTTTCTCCGAGCTTTACAGCAGTCCGCCCTTCCCTTGCGGCATTCTTCGCCTCCATACGTTCCATAAGCATCCGGCCCCAGCGATCGGGAGCGGTATCGTCCATGGCACCGAAAAGAGGACGGTTCACATGATACGTACCTTCCCCAAGAGGCAGGGATGGCTCAATGGGAAAACAGCCAGGTGTGGACAACCAATTTCCCGCATACTTGAAAGAGCATCGCTCGATGCCCTGGCGTTCATGGATCCAGAGCCTGCCCACATCATGAGGAGTACCGGATAAATCTATGGATACAAATATTTCCCTGGACATCAGGCCGTCTTTCTCGCCCTCACCCTCTTCGGCAGATCTTCGTCTGCTATGATCTGCCCCCAGGTGTCATTTCTGATATCGGCTACATCCAGCCACTCGGTTCCCATCCCAAGAGCCATGATGACCATGGCGTATGAGCCCACGGCGACCGTCGGGTCCCCCTTCTGGATTTTGGATAAAGTCTCCCGGCTGATGCCGGCCCTTTCGGCCACCAGAGCCATCGTGAGCCGCCTGCGTATCCGGGCCTTTTTAAGATCATCCCCGAGCTTACGCAGGCCCCTTCGTACCGATATGGTGGGGTTCCTCTTTGCCATTGTGAATGCCAATTATACTAGTCTTTATGCTCATTTAATGACTAATATAGAC
>DSCZ01000391.1 GCA_011048855.1 Desulfobacteraceae bacterium
CAGTGTCCAGTTCGCTGACCGGTAGCTTGCTCCGGTAAACCGCTTCTTCTCAACGAATGTCTCAAGAAGTACCGGCTTGTAATTGTATCGGTGCATCCAGTTGTAGAAGCCCGCACTATTTATTCATGAAACAGGAGATATGACCGAAATATTGTAGTTGAAACTCTGAAGAAAGGGGAAAGGAAACCGGGCACAAGTAGGTTGCCGCCCACCCGGTTTCCCTCACCAACTACAATTATACTAATCGGCCGTTCCGTTTTTGACTATAGCCTCAACTGGATAGAAATGTTCTGGAGAAGGATTCTCCGGGAAGAATGCTGTCCGCAGTGTGGGAATTATGGCAGCTTTTCCCGGCATGGGGTGTATAAGAAGTACCACTACCGCCGCCTGGTCCCGATACTACGGATCCGCTGCAAGAGATGCGGAACAACCCATGCAGTGATTCCATCCTTTTCGGTACCGGGAACATCCCTTGATCTTGAGGACGTAGAAACATTTATCCATCACCGGCGGGATGGTATGTCCCGAAGGGCAGCCGGAGAGATATTCGGCACCCGGGGATTGGGGGCAGAGTATGTACGATCCCTTGAGCGGCGGCTGATCCGTGGGATTCATCAGGCGAAGGCGCTCTTTCCTGAACTGGGTGATCATAGATTACACACGTGGAACTGGCTTCTTCATGCCACCGATGGATCAAGACATCCGGTATATCGTCTCAACACACTCAGTATAGCTGCCGGAAGGGGTGCAGTATTCTGTGCCCTCACTCCGGTCACCATATACCGGAACAGGAAACCGGGCAGTGGTTTTTCACATGAAAAAGCCTCTGCCCGCCTCCTGGCAGCGCCCATAGACTCCGGATGAATACCCATTTCATCAGGAGGATCAGAGAATGATCAGTGAATCTCAGCGAGAAGAACGTCGACAGGCAGTTTTACAGTTTCGCTATGGCGTTGTTGCCGAGTTGGCCAATCCGTATCTCGATCACGGGGCGTTGAAAGAAGCAATCCGGGAGAAAGCGAGACGAACCTACGATATCCCCCATTCCCGGAAGACAACCATCACCGAGGCGTGTATCAGAAAATGGCTTACCGCATACCGGAAATACGGTAGAGAGGGATTGATGCCCAAGATACGCTCAGACCATGGTACCAGCCGTGTGTTAAGCCCGGAAGAACAGGCGGCCTTCCTGGAATCCCTGGCAAAACATCCGAAACTGACCGCCGGAGCGGTCTACCGGAAGCTGCTGGATAACGGCACCATTCAGACCCGGATCTCTTCATCATCGCTCTCCAGGATCGTTGTTGCCGCCGGGATGAGTCGGAATGAACGTCTCCAGGAGGCGGTACGGGAAAAGAATCTGAAGTTCGACTTCTTTTCGCCGTTGGAATGCGTGCAGGCAGACTGCATGCATGGTCCGTTGATACCAAGCGATACCGGAAAGCGGGAAAAAGCGATCCTTCTGGCATTTATCGATGATGCCACACGCCGAATCATCTACAGCCAGTTCTCGTTCACAGAACGATCACTGGTCTTCGAACAGGGATTGCACCATATCCTGGCAACCCATGGCCGTATTGGCCGAGTATACGTCGATAACGGAGCGACTTTTGTCTCCAGCCAGACAAAACGCATTCTGGACATCCTTCAGGTGCTTTTGATCCATTCGCGGCCGGCAAGACCCCAGGGACGAGGCAAAATTGAACGTTTTTTCCGTACCGTTCGGGATTCCTTTCTCCGGCCACTGGAAACCGATTCGATCAAAAGCATTGCGGATCTCAACGCCCGGTTTCACACGTGGCTTGAAAGCGAGTATCACCGAAGCCCTCACCGGGGTCTGAACGGCGAGATGCCACTGGACGCCTGGCTCGGGAAAGCTCAGCACATTCGCACCCTTGATCCCACGATTGATCTGGAGCAGATATTCCTGCACGAAGAGCACCGTACCGTGCACCGGGACAGCACTATCACCCTCGCAGGAACCCTCTTTGAGGTTCCCTCCATCCTCATCGGCAAGAAGGTGAAGTGCCGTTTCAATCCACACCGTTCTACCCGGACCATCTTTGTATCTCACGATGGGAAGGATTACGGCGAATGTCGGGTCGTTGATACCTACGCCAATACACGGGTAATCAGGAGTGAGGTTGATCCGGAAGTATTTGAGGATGCCGCCTCGACGACACACCCCAACGTGCTGGCCGGACTTTCCGCCTCGCGCTCCTTTACCGGAGGTGGACAATGAACCGGGAGATGCTCAGTTATTTCAATCTCAGTACACACCCATTCTCCAAGGAGATCGCCACCGACGACCTTCTGACGTTGCCTTCAATTCAGGCAGCCCTGAAGACGCTGGAACTGTTGGTGGAAACAAAAGGAATCGGGTGCCTCACCGGAAAATCAGGAACCGGAAAATCGTGTCTGATCAGGATGTTGATGAGGGGCATGCATACGGGCCTGGTACATCCGGTGTATCTCTGTCATACCTCCATCGGAGTCATGGAGTTCTATACCCATCTGGCAACGGCTCTGGGCCTTCCTCCGGGAGGGCGGCGGGCCGCGCTGTTCCGCTCGATTCAGGAGCGGGTCTACGCCTTGCACCGGACAAGCAGGACCCACACGGTGATCATTGTGGACGAGGCACATCTGCTCTCCAACGAAATCCTCAAGGAGCTGCGATTGCTCAGCAACTTTGAGGTGGACTCGGTAAACGCCATGACAATCCTGCTCTGTGGCCAGGAATCGCTGCTCCAGAAGTTCGGGCTTTCCATCCTGGAATCTCTGGCAAACTCGATCACCATCTCCGTTTCCACTACCGGCCTGCCCAAGGAAGAAACCATCAGCTATGTGGAACAACGGATTACCGCCTGTGGTGGACATGCCGGGCTGTTTACCCAGGGGGCTCTCAATCTGATTCATCAGGCGTCAGTGGGTGTCCTTCGCTCGATCGGAACGATCGCCACTGCCGGTATGGGTAATGCCTTTATTGGAAACTCACCGACCGTTGAGACCGAACACATTCAGTCTGTGATATCACGGTAGATTCAGTGCGGGAACATGCCGTTCCCGTGCTCTGTTCTTTGAAATACCAAATCGGGCAAAAACAGAACGGCTACGCCAGTTCGGGAAAACGGACCAAACCGCCGTTCATGCCGCGGAAAATACTGCGGGATGCGGTAATAAAATAGTGCGGGCTTCTACACCCGCCTCGGTGAGACGCTGCCACGGGACGGTCACGGTCTGTTGATGTGTTCCTTCACTGCCCACGGTGAGAAGCAGCTCCTCACCGTCGGGAGAACGGAAGACCAGGGAGTTGGGGCTCTCCTCGTTGAGTTTGTGTTCCGCCGGAAGCTGGATGTCCAGCCGCAGGCTGCCGGAGGCGAGGTTTTGCCGGAAGCTCAGGGGGGTGCGTTCTTCACCGGTACCGGCGCCGCCAGATCCGGGCCGGATGGACACCGAATCGAGCCGGTCACTGCCGGAAGCAATCCTGGACAGATCGGTCCGGAGTATCCGGTGGTTGTTGGTGTCGGCAATCCACACGCGGTCGCCGTCGGTGGCGAGAGCTTTCGGTTCGTTCAGGTTCTGGGCGATGGTCCGGACAACTCCGTCGGAGATGAGGCGGAGGCTGTTGTTGTAGGTGTCCGCAAGGATGATTCCGGCGGAGGTGTACTCCACGTCGCCGACGTGCATGAGCCGGGCGTTTTCGGTCCGGCCGTCCTGATAGCCGAACTCAAAGAGGCCTGCCCCGACCAGGGTGGTAA
>DSCZ01000135.1 GCA_011048855.1 Desulfobacteraceae bacterium
CCGCTGCAGTTCCTGTAGGGTGCCTTGTCCTCGTCTCCGACTTCTTTGTGACACATCCTGCAGTTTTTGTGAAAAGCATTGTTAAGTTTATCTGCATTCCCTTGTTTTTTATTTAAATCATGGCAAGCTATGCATTTTTTAACTTCCATGCCTTCCTTCCACACGTTCTTGCCGTCCTCGTATTCGTGGTGGCACTCGTCGCACGCAATGCCGTAGTCTTCCGAATGTTGTTGATGATGAAATTCTACGGATGGCTTCAGGTCTCTTTTGTAACCATCGTGTTCAATCACGATTTCGCATGGAAGCTCGGCGGCGGTGGGGAACCCGGACGTTACGATAAGCGCAGCAACGGGGATTGAAATCATCAAAGCGGCCAATTTTCGGTTGAAACGCATTAAGTATACCTCCTTCTATTTTTGATTCTTATTAGCCATTCTCTCGTTTCCTGAATAAATATCTTGAGGCGAGCAAGTCAACGGGAATATATAAAACGGGCGCTTTGGTGTCAAGGGATTCCTTTTTTTCGGAGCCCTTTCAAATCGTTGAAAATCGATGGATTGCCTTGAATGTCCTGGCTCGGTTCTTGAGATGGCCGCCCGTGAGAATCATATGCGGCTGGTGAGCTGATGTGGATTTTTCTTTGACCTGTCATAACCGCGCGGCCGACCTCGGTCAGTTCGATGAGAGGGTAACTTCGGCCGGGTGACCGGTGCTGCCTTGTGAGGACACAACCTTGAGTTTCAAGCTCCTTCAGCCAAGTTAGAACCTGGGTTTCCGTGTATTTCTTCAGAATACCGAAAGTGCTCAGTCGGTGGAGTCCGGCGGACTTAAGTTTTTTTCCGGTGGACCCGACCAACACTCTTGCCGCCGTGGACGCACCGTACCGGCCGTTGAGCCGGGCGACTCCACTCAATATTTTTACAGCAACAATCGGATCAACCCGGGGGGATCGGGGGGAAGATTCAGTGCTTTTTGCCTCACCGTCTAAACACCTGTCGCAGGCTCCGCAGTTTTCTTCGGTGAGATTTTCGCCGAAATAGGCCAGGAGATAACGGCGTCTGCAGGTGGATTCCACCGCGTATTGAACCACCTGCTTGAGTTTCGTTTGTTCGTAGGCTTTGCGGAGTTTGAGTTCCTCGAAGTCGATCGGCAGATCCTTCGAATTCATTCTCTCGAGTATGCGGACGCCTCGCCCGCGGAAGGGGGGGGTGTATGTCAGGGCTCCGATTGTTTGCAGATCGTATAAAACTTTTCGGAGGGCGTCGATGGAAAAACCCGCCCGGTGAGCCATTTCATCCGGCAGGAATTTAATGCCGTCAGGGGGCTGAACCGACGAGTAGAACTGTTTTATCACCCGCAGGACCTTGGCTCTGTTTGGTGATTTGGATTTCCCGGTGTTTTTAAGGCTGTCTATGTCCCGATGCAAAAAAATCTCCGCGGTATTATCATATCGATTGAGTTTTTGAACGGCTGAGGCGTCTTCGAGTATCCTTATACAGGAGGCAACAGCCGGTTCGGAGATTTTTTCCGCGTCGAGCTCGCCTATCTGACGATAGGTCAACCATATATGGTCTTCGGGCCGCCCGCAGAGGCGTTCGTAAACTTCACATATGATTTTCCTGGGAGGGTACCTGGAATTTATGAAATACTCATGCAGCGCCTGGTCGGCTGGATTGTAGAGAAGAAGACAGATTGAGGGGGCGCCGTCCCGGCCGGCTCTTCCACTTTCCTGATAATATGCTTCGATCGTGCCCGGAAGCGTATGGTGTATGACGATCCTTATATCCGATCTGTCTATTCCCATCCCGAACGCATTGGTGGCGACCACGATATTGCTGCCGCCCTTCATGAATTGTTCCTGGACTCTTGTACGGTCGGCCTCTTCCATACCGGCATGGTACCCGGCGGCCGGGATCTGCAGGGTGCGCAGAGTATCGACGAGTTTTTCGACGTTTTTTCGTGTGCCGGTATAAATAATCGCCCCTCCGGACAGATTCCTGATGCGCTGTGTTATCGTGTCCACTTTTTCAGGCTGCCCGGAACATGTGGCCACTTCCCAGAACAGGTTTCTTCGATCGAAACCGGTTACAAATATTTTTGGCGCCTTCAGTCGGAGATTTTTAACAATATCCGAGCGGACTCTGTCTGTGGCGGTGGCTGTAAGAGCAATAATCGGAGGTCTTCCCAGTGTGTTGAGCGCCTGCGTAATTTTCAAATAGTCAGGCCTGAAATCGTGTCCCCACTGGGATATGCAATGCGCTTCGTCCACAGCAAACAGCGATATTTCATTCAATCTAAGCACTTCGAGGAACCGCCGGTTCCTGAGCCTTTCAGGGGAGGCGTAAACCAGTTTTATCTTTCCTGCTGCGATGGCTTCAAGCGTTGATTCCTGTTCTTTGAGGCTCATCAGGCTGTGAATAGCGGCCACCGGAAGATCGAGGGATTTCAGGGCGTCGACCTGGTCTTTCATCAGTGCGATCAATGGCGAAATGACAACTGAGACGTCTGGAAGCAGAAAGGCCGGTACCTGGTAGCACAGGGATTTGCCGCCGCCCGTGGGCATGATTACCAGGGTATCCATGCGGTCGAACACCGATTGCAGAATATCCTTCTGCCCCGGCCTGAAACTGGAAAAACCGAAAACCCGCTGCATGAAGCGAAGCGCACGTTCCGTTTGATCCACCGATTTACCGCTGATTGTTTTTTTTGATTTCATTTTCATAGAATTACTTCCTGATTAAGCCTATGATGATGGCAAATCTGTTGTTTGCCATGGGGATTTTCTGATCCGGATCCGCCAAGAAATTATCATTTCCGTACAGTGGAATTTTATAACATTTTAATGTATTCAGTTCATAGTCTTTTTTATCATTTTAGTAACTAAAAACCGAAAAACAAATTAAAATCATCTGCCGGTTTCCATCATAGAACTTCATTACAAAGAAAAATCTTTATTATTTGCCGTTACCGATTTGTACAGCGCAGATTTGCAATTGACACAGCGCCGTCTCCCGCCTATTATTTTTTAATTTGATATTTTGAAAGGAGATATCGTGAAGACGGTAAAGATTATGCCCTGTCTCGATTTGAAAGACGGAAGGGTGGTCAAGGGGGTTCATTTTGTGAATCTTCAGGACGCTGGAGACCCGATGGAAAACGCCCGGTTTTATCAACAGGAAGGAGCGGACGAACTGGCGATGCTGGATATCGCTGCAACCCTCGAAAACCGGAAAACGAGACTTGAATGGGTCGAAGCGGTTTCTTCGGTGATCGATATCCCGCTTACCGTTGGAGGTGGTATCTCCAGTCTCGATGACATCAAAATGCTTTTCGATGCAGGAGCGGATAATGTTTCCATGAACAGCGCCGCAGTCAGGGGACCCGGGTTGATTGAAGCGGCGGCAAGCGCGTTCGGCTCGATTCGGATCACCGTGGCGATTGATGCCCGCCGTAACGAAAGCCTTCCTTCCGGCTTTGAGCTTGTTGTGGCCGGGGGCACGAAGAGGACCGGGCTCGATGCGATCGAGTGGGCACAGCGCTGTGAGTCTCTTGGCGCCGGGGTGCTGCTGCCGACCAGCATGGACGGCGACGGGACCAGGAGCGGTTATGACATACCTTTTATTCGTGCCGTTTCTGATGCGGTGGGCCTCCCGGTGGTGGCTTCCGGGGGAGCCGGGAAACTTGAAGATTTTTCCGAGGCTGTGACAGAGGGAGGATCTGCAATTCTTCTTGCCGCATCGGTTTTCCATTTCC
>DSCZ01000001.1 GCA_011048855.1 Desulfobacteraceae bacterium
GATGTCTATGGCGGAAGAGGCTATAAACCTGAGCAAGCTCAAAGGGGAATTTCGAGAGAAAGTAAAAGAAGCACTCCCGGAAGGCAACCTGAATCTTTGCCTTACCTGCGGGACATGCGCCAGTGGCTGCCCCGCCACCGGTCTGGAAGGCATGGATCCCCGGAAGTTCGTCAGAATGATAGTTCTGGGTATGGATGAAGAGGTGACGACGACGCCATGGGTCTGGATGTGCAGTATGTGCATGCGGTGCCAGCATGCCTGCCCCATGAATGTGGATATCCCCAGGATGGTTTACCTGGCGAGGGAAGCCTGGCCGAGGGAAAGCCGGCCCAAAGGAATCCTGGGTTCCTGCGACATGGCATTGCGTAACGAGAGTGGCTCGGCGATGGGAACAAGTCCCGAAGACTTTCAATTCGTTGTCGAAGACGTTCTGGAAGAGTACCGCGAGGCCCAGCCGGAATTCGCCGAAATGGAGGCACCGATCGATAAGCAGGGTGCTGAATTCTTTTTGAACCAGAACTCACGCGAACCGGTGACCGAACCGGATGAACTGGTGCCTCTCTGGAAGATTCTGCACCTGGCCGGGGTCGACTGGACCTACGGCTCCAAAGGTTGGGGCGGGGAAAATTACTGCATGTTCCTTGCTGATGACGAGGCCTGGAAGCAAATCACCAGCACTTCAGCGAGGCAGGCGGATGAATTGGGGTGTAAGGTTTTTCTCAACACTGAATGAGGCCACGTAACTTACTCGGTCCTGGCAGGACTGAAAAAATTCAACATCCCGCACAACTTTGTCGTCAAGAATATTTATGAATATTACGCAAAATGGATACGCGAAGGACGCCTGAAGGTCAACAGCGACTGGAACAAGGATTTAAAAATCAAGTTTACGGTACAGGATCCATGCCAGATCGTGCGTAAAGCTTTCGGCGATCCAATCGCCGAAGATTTACGCTATGTTGTGAAATCGGTGGTAGGGGAAGAAAATTTTATCGATATGTATCCCAACAGGTCGAATAATTATTGCTGCGGTGGCGGCGGTGGCTTTCTGCAGTCTGGTTTCAAAGATCAACGGCTGGCTTACGGCCACGTCAAGGATGAACAGATCAAAGCCACAGGGGCGGATTACTGCGTCGCCGCCTGTCACAACTGCCACGCTCAGATTCATGAGCTGAGTGAGCATTACGAAGGGCACTACGGAGTGGTGCATCTGTGGACCCTTATTGCCTTATCATTGGGGATTCTAGGGCCGAACGAGCGGGAGTATCTTGGTGACGATTTGAAAGAAGTAAATGTGTTTCACCCTGAAACGGCGATGTAGACAAGCATTCATTGTTGGGGTGATGTTGCAGAGTCGGTTGTTATCTCGCCAATTGGTAAGGCTGCAAAGTTTCTAATTTTGTTTGATCATAACATATCCCGCTTTTCTTAAAAAGCGGGATATGTTTTTGTATCGAAGATCTGCCACCAATTTTTTAATCTAATCTTTTCATCGACCCTGATTTTAAAAGAGGATTCGTTGCTACCCCTGGCTACCGGTAAAGGGTTTAAGGAACGTTTGCATTAAAGGGTGGAAAATGAAATCATTCGAAAATGTCCGTCTTTATTGTTTCACGGCAGGCGGTCTTTTGAAGGGAAGAGATCCGCTCGAACTGGTCGCGGCGCAAATTCGCGGGGGAGCCGATGTCATACAGCTCCGTGAAAAAGACATGTCCAAGCGGGATAAATTGCACCTGGGCCTTCAGATCAGGGATTTGACGAAGAGCGAGGGGGTTTTGTTCATTGTCAACGACGATCTGGACCTGGCGCTGATATTGAAGGCGGACGGTGTGCACCTGGGACAGGATGACATTCCGATCGGCTATGCGAGAGAAATCGCTGGTGATATGATCATAGGTGTTTCGACTCATAATAAATCCCAGGTCAAAGCAGCAGTCGATGCAGGTGCTGATTACATCGGAGTGGGACCTGTTTTTGAGACCGGAACGAAAAAAGACCATGAACCAGTACTGGGACTGGATTTTCTGGCGGAAATCAGCGCGGAATGTCCGATTCCGTGGGTCGCCATCGGTGGAATAGGACTTGACAGGATTGATTCAGTGCTTTCAGCGGGGGGCAGGGCGGTTGCGGTAATATCCGACATCCTGCTCTCAGACGAGGTGGAAGCCCGATGCAAAGCTGTCAAGGGAAGGTTGCCATGAGTGAAATGATGGAGCATCCTTTTTCCAAATCGTTATCCACCGCAGAACGTGTGAAGCGGTTGAGCGAAGTCGTTGGTGCTGAAGACGCACTTTGTATTTTGATCAATGCGGATCCAGATGCTATGGCAAGTGCGCTGGCACTGAAACGCTTTTTCTGGAGGAGAGTGCGCCGGGTGAGCATCTGCCATGTCAATGAGATTCAACGTGCCGACAACCTGGCGTTTGTGCGGCTTCTTCGTATCGTACAGGTGCCGCTCAAAGATCTCAAGCCGGAAACCTTCACCAGGTGGGCGATTGTAGACGGCCAGCCCGGTCAACACGAGCATTTCATCGACCGTGATTTTGACATTATTATCGATCATCATCCTTTCGAGGAAACCTCGAAGGCGAAACACATGGATATCCGGGATCAATACGGGGCCACGTCAACGATCATGACCGAATATTTGAGGGGAGCCGGGATAAGACCCTCCCCGCGCCTGGCTACGGCCCTTTATTATGGTATAAAGACCGACACGGATAATTTCGTGAGGGAATCGGTGCCCAATGATATCAATGCATTCAGGTATCTTTATCAATTTGCGAATACAACGATCATCAAGAAGATCGAATCCTCGGAGATGACGATGGATACGCTGGACAGCTATCGGAAAGCAATTGATCGGCTTGTGCTGGTGAGAGACACGGGCTTCATTCATATGGGTAACATCGAAAACCAGGATTCACTTGTGATGATAGCGGACTTTTTCATGAGGCTGGTCGAAACCACGAGGTGTGTCGTCAGCGGAGAATACGGAGACAAGCTGATTGTAATCATCCGAAACGCCGGCTTCAGAGGAAACGCAGGAAAAACGGTCCAGAGGGTTTTCAGCGGACTCGAAGCTTCCGCCGGTGGCCACAAGAGTGCTGCCAGGGCTGAGGTGCCATTGACCGCCATTTCGGGGAAGCTCAACAGGGACGAGGATGTCGCAGGTTTTCTTCGGACGCTTTTCACGGGACGCGGTTAAAAGCTGGAAAGGGTGGATGTGATGAACTTCAAAATGCGAGCGCTCGAAGCGAAGTTAATCGACGAGGTCAAAAGGTATATCACCGAAAAGGACACCTCCGCTCTTTCAAAAATAATCGATTCTCTTTGCGCAGCCGATATGGCCGACCTGGTCGAGCATCTCGATCCAACCGAGCGGATGTTCATTGTTGAGTTCATGACACCTGAAAACGCCGGGGAAATGCTCGTGGAAGTCGAGGCCCCGGTACAGGAAAAAATCCTTAAAAACCTTGATTCCAATGCTATTTCCAAAATAATACAGAAGCTGGCCAGCGACGATGCTGCAGATCTTGTCGGGGATTTACCTCCGGAAATACTTCGGGAAATTATCGCAAGGGTCAGCGAAGACGTCTCTCAGGATCTCGAAAAACTTCTGCCTTTCGATGAAGATAGTGCAGGCGGGATAATGGCCCTGGAATTCGTAGCCGTTGATGAAGACGCGACGGTCCAGGATACGATCGAGATAATCAGATCCAAAAGAGAAGAGGTCGGGAATCTTTATTA